>NZ_JBCFQK010000002.1:0-270317 GCF_041729735.1 Flavobacterium magnesitis
AGAATGACAAAAATGAGAATAAAAAACTGCTCAATCTGCAACCCAAGCGGTAGCGAACAGGGGAAGCAAATCAGCTTAAAAAATATAAAATGAAAAAGTTTTTTTTACATACAACATTCATCATCATAACTTTGATTTCACTTTCGGCGCAAGCCCAAAACAAAATCAGCGTAACAAATCTGCAATGCGAAATGCTGAACAATCCGGAAGGGATTGATGTGGTTCAACCCCGTTTGAGCTGGCAAATAAAGTCGGATGTGAATGATGTAAAACAAACTGCGTATCAAATTATGGTTGCTTCGACTTTAGAAAATCTAAATGCGAACAAAGCCGATTTGTGGGATAGTGGAAAAGTAACCAGTGATGCTTCGGTTAATGTTTTTTACAATGGAAAAAAGTTGGGCGACCGACAAAATGCGTTTTGGAAAGTAATTGTGTTTACGAATAAAGGCGAAATAAAATCTACAGAGAAAGCTCATTTTAGTATTGGGATTTTAACTTATGCCGACTGGAAATCGACTCGCTGGATTGGCTATGAAAAATTATCGAAAGATGATAGCGTTTCTCAATATTCGAGATTGTCTGCGCGTTATTTGCGAAAAGAAATTGATGTAAAAAAACAAGTTAAATCTGCCAAGGTTTACATTATGGGGATGGGCTTGTATGAGCTGTACATCAACGGAAATAAAATTGGCGATCAGGTTTTGGCTCCCGTTCCTACGGACTATACCAAAAATGTAAAATACAATGTTTTTGATGTGACTTCACAATTGAAAGAAGGAAAAAATATGCTGGGAACAATTTTAGGAAACGGACGTTTTTTTGCGATGCGTCAGGATTACAAACCCTATAAAATTAAGTCATTTGGTTTCCCGAAAATTGCCTTGCAATTGTTTGTCGAATATACGGATGGAAGTAGTGAGGTAATCCGAACGGACGATAGCTGGAAACTAACTACTGACGGACCGATTTTGTCCAATAACGAATACGACGGCGAAGAATACGATGCCCGTAAGGAAATGAAAGGCTGGGCTACGACCAACTTTGATGATAAAAATTGGGTAAACGCCAGATACGTTCAGGAACCAGGCGGTTTTTATGAAGCGCAGATGACGCCGAATATGAAAATAATGGGCGAAGTAAAACCGATTTCGATAAAAGTTACTGCTAAAGGAACTTACATTTTGGATATGGGTCAGAATATGGTGGGCTGGTTACAGTTGAAAGTCAAAGGAAAAAGTGGCGACCAAATCACGATGAAATTTGCTGAATCTTTGCAGGCTGATGGTTCGCTGTACATTGCCAATTTGCGTGATGCCAAAACTACAGATGTTTATACACTCAAAGGCGAAGGCGAAGAAATCTGGGAACCACGTTTTATATTTCACGGTTTCCGATTTGTGGAGATTTCGGGTTTTCCGACCAAACCAACTTTGGATAATTTCGTTGGAAAAGTGGTGTATGACGACATTAAAACGACAGGAACTTTCGAATCTTCGGATGCGACGATGAATCAGATTTTCAAAAATGCCTGGTGGGGAATCAGCGGAAATTACAAAGGAATGCCAATCGACTGTCCACAACGAAACGAACGTCAGCCTTGGTTGGGAGACCGTACAACAGGAGCTTATGGCGAAAGTTTTTTATTCAACAACCAGACTTTGTATGCCAAATGGCTGGATGATATTAAATATTCCCAAACCCAAGACGGAGGATTACCAGATGTGGCACCGGCATTTTGGCGTTATTACGGCGATAACGTTACCTGGCCGGGGACGTATATCACGGTGGGCGATATGTTGTACCAACAATTTGGCGACAAAGAAGTGATCAAAAAACAATATCCGTCTATGAAAAAATGGATGGTGTATATGGAAGAAAATTATCTGAAAGGCGATTTAATGGATAAGGACAAATACGGTGATTGGTGCGTTCCGCCGGAATCATTAGAGTTGATTCGTTCCAAAGATCCTGCCCGTTTAACAGATGGACAATTATTATCGAGTGCGTTTTATTATCAGTTATTGAACATAATGAAAAAGTTTGCCAAAATCGCAAACGCCGATGCCGATATTGCCCATTATGATGATTTGACAACGAGAATCAAAAAAGCATTCAATGCAAAATACTTGAATACAACAACCAACAGCTACGCCAATAATACGGTAACGGCAAATGTCTTGCCTTTGGCTTTCGGGATGGTTCCTGAAAATCTAATAGACAAAGTTTTCCAAAATATGGTTCACGAAGTTGAGGTGACTAAAAACGGTCATATCAGCACAGGAGTTATTGGAACGCAATTTTTAATGCGAACGCTGACAAACTTTGGAAGAGGGGATTTGGCTTTCAAACTGGCTTCGAATAAAACCTACCCAAGCTGGGGCTATATGGTTGAAAACGGAGCGACAACCATTTGGGAATTATGGAATGGAAACACAGCCGACCCAACTATGAATTCGCAAAATCACGTAATGTTGTTGGGCGATTTATTGATTTGGTACTATGAAAATATGGCGGGAATTAAGAGCAATCCTGAAACTCCGGGTTTCAAACAAATCATTATGAAACCTGATTTTAAGGCGGGATTGACTTTTGTAAATGCTTCTTACGAATCGATTTATGGACTGATAAAAAGCGACTGGAAGAAAAGCAAAAATACTTTAGAATGGAAAATTATCATTCCAGCCAATTCATCGGCATTGGTGTATTTGCCAACAGCGAATGCTTCAGATGTGAAAGTCAATAAAGGAAAAGTATCGAAAAATTATAAAATAGAAAATAATAAATTGGTTCTTGAACTATCTTCAGGAACGTATCAACTGAATGTAAATAATATAAAATAATGATAATGAAATGAGCATACTCGATAATTGGTCACAAATGCCAATAATGATATGCGAATTACATATGACCTTAAAAAAAACAATAAATATTAACATATGAAAACCTTAAAGACAAGCCTTCTCGTTTTAACCGTATTACTTTTAGCAAGCTGTAAATCGGCTTTAGAGAAAAAAACATGGAAAGAAGGAATTTTAGTAGATGAATTTATATATGATAAAGCACCTTATCCTTCTTGTCATGCAGTAACCATTGTGGAAGCAACTAATGGTGATTTAGTATCGTCTTGGTTTGGAGGAACACATGAAAGACATCCTGATGTTTGTATTTATGTAAGTAGAAAACCAAAAGGAAGTGACAAATGGACTGAAGGAATTATGGTTGCTGATGGTGTAATGAAAGAAGGACCAAGATTGCCAACATGGAATCCGGTTTTGTACCAAATTCCGGGTGGCGATTTGATGTTATTTTACAAAATTGGACCAAAACCATCTGAATGGTGGGGAATGTTAAGAAGATCTTCTGATGGCGGAAAAACATGGTCTGAAGCAGAGAAAATGCCTGATGGATTTTTGGGACCAATCAAAAATAAACCAGTATTGTTAAGCAACGGAACTTTATTGCTTCCTTCAAGTATTGAAGGAGACGGATGGAGACTTAGAATGGAATCTACTCCAGATTTCGGAAAAACCTGGGTTATGGGAGATACTTTAGCAAGAGGAAAAAAACAAATTAATGCGATCCAACCAAGTATTTTATTTCACAAAGATGGAAGTATTCAGGCAATTGGAAGAACTAGAAACAGAGCTTTGTTTAGTACTTTTTCTAAAGATAACGGAAAAACTTGGTCGGATGTGGAATTGTTAGACATGCCAAATAACAACTCAGGAACAGATGCTGTAACGTTGAAAAACGGTAAACATTTATTGGTTTACAACCACGTTTTACCTCCAGGAACAGAAGCTAAAGGACCAAGAACACCTTTGAATGTTTCTATTTCTGATGATGGAATCAACTGGAAAGCAGCCTTGGTTTTAGAAGATTCAAAAATCAGTCAATATTCATATCCTTCGATGATTCAAAGTTCAGATGGAATGGTGCATATCGTTTACACCTGGAGAAGAGAAAAGTTGAAATACGTAAAAATTGATCCAAGCAAATTAGTGGCTCTTCCAATTAAAAACGGAGTTTGGCCAGGTGAAGAAGGAAAAGTAGTAACTGCAGTTAAGGCGGAAGAAGAATAAAAATCAAAAATTTAACCATTAAGATAATAAGTTTCATTGAGGAAAACCCTTAACTTTCTTATTGTCTTAATGGTAAAAGCTAATAATATGAAATTAACTTATTTAAAAAGAAATTCCCTTATTATAGTTCTTGCTGTTTTGAGTAGCTCATTTAATAGTGGTGCAGTCGCTCAGACCTCAAAAAAGCAACGCTACAAAGTAGCAGTTTGCGATTGGATGATTTTAAAAAGACAAAAGTTGGGGTCATTTGCTTTAGCGAGCGAAATTAAAGCAGATGGAATCGAATTGGACATGGGCGGTTTAGGAAATCGTGAAACGTTTGATAGTAAATTAGCTGATCCAGTTGAGGTGAAAAATTTTAAAGATAAGTCTCAGGAATTCAATGTTGGGATTTCATCTATTGCTATGTCTGGATTTTACGGACAATCTTTTGCAAAGCGAGAAACCGTAAAAAGAATGGTTCAGGATTGTATCGATGCAATGAAAACTATGAATGTAAAAGTGGCTTATTTACCATTAGGAACACAATGCGATTTGAAGAAATTCCCAGAATTGCGTCCGATTATTGTTGAACGTTTGCAATGGGCTGGCAAACAAGTAGCTAAAATAGGTGGAGTGATTGCTATCGAAACCTCACTAGATGCTACTGCCGAGAAAAAATTACTAAAAGATATTGGTTGTAAAAGCATCAAGAGTTCATTCAATTTTTCGAATGCTATCGAAAATAAAAAGGATATTTCGGCAGAACTTAAAATTTTAGGTAAAAAACATTTGGCTCAAATTCACGCTTCCAATACCGATGGTTTTTGGTTAGAAAATGACAAAGCGATTGATATGCCTAAAATCAAATCTACTTTAGATAAAATGAACTGGAAAGGTTGGTTAATCGTAGAACGTTCTCGTGATACTACGGATGTACACAATGTGAAAGCCAATTACGGAGCAAATGTTGCTTACCTGAAACGTATTTTTCAGAATTAAAAATAAATGCTACGAAGACACCAAGTCACAAAGAAACAATTAATCAAAACTTTGCGCCTTAGTGTCCTTGTGGCAAAACAAAAAACATTAGAAATGAAATATTTAAGTTTACTTTTTTTAGGATTATGGGTAACTTTTGCCTCAGCCCAGAATATTACAATCGTTCGGGATGCTAATGCAGCCCGTGCTAATTTTGGAGCCGAAAAAATTGCTGAAATTGCCACTCAAAAAGGTTATGCAGTTACTTTTTCGGAAAAAGTACCTAAAAATTCTAAAAACAGAGTTATCGTAATTGGTGAAAAAGGAAGCGATTTTTGGAAGCAAAATTCGAAAAAAGCGAACATTGATGATAGTCAATTAACCAAGAAAGAAGGTTTCCAGATCAGTACTCAAAAAGATATTATTTTTGTCGAAGGTTTTGATGCTTCGGGCGCTTTGTATGGTGCTTTAGAAATAGCGGATAAAATTAAGGAAAACGGAAAACTCCCAGCTCAAATTAATGAAAATGACAGCCCGGAAATGGTGTTGAGAGGAACTTGTATTGGAATGCAAAAAACCACCTATCTTGAAGGTCGTGGCGTTTATGAATATCCTTATACTCCGGAATCTTTTCCTTGGTTTTATGATAAAGATCTTTGGATAAAATACCTGGATATGATGGTCGAAAACCGTATGAATTCTTTGTATTTGTGGAACGGACATCCATTTGCTTCTTTAGTAAAACTAAAAGAGTATCCGTTTGCTGTTGAGGTTAGTGACGAAACTTTTAAGAAAAATGAAGAAGTTTTTAAATTCTTAACCGAAGAAGCTAATAAAAGAGGAATCTGGGTAATCCAGATGTTTTATAACATTATTCTTTCTAAACCTTTTGCAGATCATTATAATCTCAAAACTCAGGAAAGAGAACGTGTTATTACACCATTGATTGACGATTATACTCAGAAATCAATCACGGCATTTATCGAAAAATACCCAAATGTTGGTTTATTAGTGTGTTTAGGAGAAGCAATGAATACGGTTGAAGATGATGTGAATTGGTTCACCAATACGATTCTTCCAGGTGTTCAGGATGGTCTGAAAGCATTAGGAAAAACTGAAGAACCACCTATTATCCTGAGATCACACGATACAGATGCTCCAGCGGTAATGGCTAAAGCCTTGCCTTTATATAAAAATTTATACACCATGAGTAAGTATAATGGGGAATCCCTGACTACTTATACTCCAGGTGGACCTTGGGGAGAAACGCACAAACAGTTGAGTTCTTTAGGTTCAATTCATATTGAAAATGTGCATATTTTGGCAAACTTGGAACCTTTTAGATATGGATCTCCAGATTTTATCCAAAAAACGGTAAAGGCAATGCATAACATTCATGGAGCAAATGCACTGCATTTGTATCCTCAGGCATCGTATTGGGACTGGCCTTATACGGCTGATAAAACCAAAACAGGAGAACGATTAATGGAAATGGATCGTGACTGGATTTGGTACAAAGCCTGGGCAAGATACGCCTGGGACAGCAAGAGAGACCGTACTCAGGAAATTGGTTATTGGGATAATCAATTTGCTAAAAAATATGGAACAGACTCAGAATCAGGAAAAAATATCTTAGAAGCCTATGAACAAATAGGTGAAATTGCTCCTAAAACCTTAAGACGTTTTGGAATCACCGAAGGAAACCGTCAAACCTTATTGTTGGGAATGTTCGAAAGCCAATTAGTTAATCCAGCTAAATGGCGCGTGTATCCTGGATTTCATGAATCTTGTGGGCCTGTTGGCGAATTACTTCAGGAATATGCAAGAAAAGAATGGAATCATGAAGCGCATATTGGGGAAACACCTACGCAAATTATTAAAGAAATTGTACAACACGGAAAAATAGCTGTCGAAGCCATTGACAAAGCAACTCCTGCTGTTGCTAAAGAAAAAGAAGAATTCAATCGTTTAAAAAATGATGTGTATTGCTACAATGCTTTTGCAAATTGTTTTTCTGAAAAAGTAGAAGCGGCTTTATTGGTTTTAAGATATAGTTATTCAAATGATATTGCCGATTTAGACAAAGCGGTGCCACATCTTGAAAAAGCTTTGGAGTATTACGAAGAATTGGTAAAACTGACAAAAGACACCTATTTCTATGCTAATAGTATGCAAACGGCACAACGCCGAATTCCTATTGGTGGAGACGATGGATTCAATAAAACATGGACTGAATTGTTACCACATTATGAACGAGAATTAGTTAATTTCAAGAGAAATATTATTCTTTTAAAAGAAGCTAAAGATGGAAAAATCAAGCCAAAAGCAGTTACTCCATGGAAAACCGCTAACGTTACTATGTTAAGTCCAAAATCAAATTCTTATGCCGTTAAAGAAGGGACAAAAGTATATGGAACGCCAATTTCTGAACTGATAAAAGTAGCTCCGGAACTTAAAAATCTAAAAGGAATTTCATTCGTTGAAGATCAGCAAAATACCGAAGGAACAACTTTAAAATTCAAGAATGATGCTCCGGTAAAATTGGTAGTGGGTTATTTTAACTCTGATCAAAAAAGGTTTTTATTTCCTCCAAGTCTGGAAACAAATGCTGCCGGAAATGAAATGGGTGAAGCCGAAGTGATTTTAGCAAATGCTATGAATTTAAAAGAATTGCCAAGAATTAATATTCACACCTATAGTTTTAAAGTTGGTGAAAACCAACTGAATTTAGGAAAAGGAAGAGTCTTGATTTTAGGATTTATTGATGTGAATCAAAAAATCGAACCTCGCGATGTGGGTTATATTGATAAAGGAGAAAAAGAAGCAGTAGACTGGTTGTTTTACTAAGATTAGAATAGATTCCAACTCTGTCAGGGTTTAAAATCCTGACAGAGTTAAATTTAAAAGATAAAATGAAGAGATTAATTTATATACTATTTTTTATAACTACTTTTTCATGGGCGCAAACCCAAGAAAGAGCAACTTCATTTCGTAAAGAGATTTCATTGAATGCGGGTTGGAAAACCACTATGGTGGATTCTCATCCAGAAGCAAAACAGGATTTTGCGCAAAATTCAAATGCTGATGCCAACTGGAAAACAGTAAATGTACCTCACAATTGGGATCAATATGAAGGCTTTCGCCAAATGAAACATGGCAATTTGCACGGAACGGCTTGGTATTCGAAAAATTTGAAAATTGGCAAACCGCAAAAAGGGAAAAAACTGTTTCTGTTTTTTGAAGGAGTGAGCAGTTACGCAACGGTTTGGGTAAACGGAACTGAAGTAGGTGAACACAAAGGAGGTCGAACAACTTTTACATTGGATATTAGTGATGCTGTAAAATACAATTCGAATAATAAAATTGTGGTCAAAGCAGCTCATCCTGCTTTTATTGCCGATTTGCCTTGGGTTTGTGGTGGTTGTTCTGGCGAATGGGGATTTTCAGAAGGTTCACAACCGATGGGGGTTTTTAGACCAGTAACTTTAGTCATTACAAATGACGTTCGCATAGCGCCTTTTGGAATTCACATTTGGAATGACAAAACGGTTTCTAAAGAACAGGCTATTTTGCATACTACAACCGAAATACAAAATTACAGCAGTGCAAATCGAACGATTACTGTTGTGAATGTTCTTTTGGATAAAGATGGAAAAGAAGTAGCTTCGGCTAAGAGTTCTGTTTTGTTTTCGAAAGAGACTAAAGAAATTCAACAGACTTTACCTGAAATCAAAAATCCAAAATTATGGTCGCCAGAAAGTCCGTATTTGTACACGCTTTCGACTACTATTTTAGAAAAAAATAAAGTTTTAGATAAAATCACGACGCCTTATGGAATTCGTTGGGTTTCCTGGCCAGTGGATAGAGCGGGCGATGACAACCGATTTTTTATCAATGATGAACCCGTATTTATCAATGGAACTTGCGAATACGAACATCAATTAGGACAAAGTCATGCTTTTTCGGACACCCAAATAAAAGCCAGAATCGAACAGATAAAAGCGGCTGGATTCAACTCTTTTAGAGAAGCGCACCAACCACACAATTTGAAATATCAGGAATTGCTGGATGAAAGTGGTATTTTATTTTGGTCTCAGTTTTCGGCTCATATTTGGTATGATACGCCTGAATTTAAAGAAAATTTCAAAACTTTATTGCGCGAATGGATCAAAGAACGTCGTAATAATCCATCGGTAGTGTTGTGGGGATTACAAAATGAAAGTACTATTCCAAAAGAATTTGCTGAAGAATGTACTCAAATCATCCGCGAAATGGATCCAACGGCTTCTTCACAACGCAAAGTGACGACTTGTAATGGTGGTGAAGGAACTGACTGGAATGTGGTGCAAAACTGGTCAGGAACTTATGGCGGCGATCCGTATAATTATGATGTCGAAATGACTTCGCAATTATTGAATGGAGAATATGGTGCCTGGCGTTCACACGATTTGCATACGGAAGGGGAATTTGACCAAAAAGGAATTTTGAGCGAAAACCGTTTTTCGCAGTTAATGGAAATTAAAATCCGTGAAGCTGAATCGGTAAAAGATAAAATTGCAGGACAATACAACTGGTTATTTGCTTCGCATGAAAATCCGGGGCGTGAACAAAATGGCGAAGGATTCAGAGCTATCGATCAGGTTGGACCCGTTAATTACAAAGGATTGTTTAGTATTTGGGGCGAGCCTCTGGATGCGTATTATATGTACCGAGCCAATTATGCGTCGAATAAAACCAATCCGATGGTGTATATCGTTTCGCATACGTGGCCGAATCGTTGGGAAGCTCCTGGAGTTAAAAACGGAATTGATGTCTATTCCAATTGTGATGAAGTCGAATTGTTTAATGACGTCAACAATCAATCTTTAGGGAAATTGAAAAACCCGGGAAGAGGACAGCATTTTCAATGGAATAATGTCAATATTCAGTATAATGTCTTGTATGCTGTGGGTTATGTAAATGGAAAAAAAATAGCTCAGGATTATATTGTTTTGAACAATTTACCTAAAGCACCAAACTTAAAATCATTAAGTTCAAAAGAAGAAATTGTTTCGTCAAAAGCGAACTACAATTACATTTATCGTGTCAATTGTGGTGGACCTGATTTCAAAGATACAGATGGAAATCAATGGTTAGCTGACGTACATAAAACGGAAGTGAATACTTGGGGTTCTTTATCCTGGGCAGATGAATTTAAAAGTGTACCGGCTTATTTTGCGAGTCAGCGCGCTACTTTTGACCTTGTTGATGGAACTCAAAATGACGTCTTGTTTCAGAATTTCCGTTACGGAATGGACAAATTAAAATATGAATTTCCTGTTCCTGATGGCGAATATGTAGTCGATTTGTATTTTTCTGAACCTTGGTACGGAACTGGCGGCGGATTGGATTGTAAAGATTGGCGTGTCTTTGATGTGGCAATCAACGACCAAGTGGTTTTAAAAGATTTTGACATTTGGAGTGAAGTTGGTTTTTCAAAAGCAGTGAAAAAAACGTTCACGGTGAAAAGCAAAAACGGTCAGTTAGTAATTGATTTTCCAAAAGTAAGTTCGGGAGAAGGAATAATCTCTGCGATTGCCATTGCTACCAAAGACAAATCGGTGAAAGCAGCTGCATCTTCGCCAAAGAATATTTTGGATGTTGTAACTAATACACCATTTGAAATTGGTTCCTGGTTGCAACTGAATTCGAAACAATATTCAAATTCGGATGTGACATTTACGCAATTGCCAGCAAGTTTGTACGCTGCCGATTATATCCAATTTTCGAAAGAAAACACTAATTCAGGTTCTTTTGTTTCGAAAGAAGATGCTACGGCATATGTGTTGGTTGATTCGAATGTAAAAACGACTTTGCCTTGGCTTTCGACTTTCAAAAAATCTGAAGAAACGGCTAAAAACAGCAACGGAGTTATTTTTGCAGTTTTCGAAAAAGAAGTAAAAAAAGGAGAAAAAGTTACGTTCGAAAAAAACGCAAAAGAGGCAGCGATGTATTCGATTGTGGTTGTTCCAACATCAGACATGGGAAAAAACAAAGACGACCGACCTTCATTAAAACTAGAAGCCGAAGCCGCTAAAATTGCGGGTGACGGAATTATAAAAGGGAATTTCAAGAGTAGCGATTATGTTGAATTTACCAAAAGCACTAAAAACAGTATCGAATTTGAAGTCAATCCCGGCGTTGCCAATGTCTATTTGATGCGTTTTAGATACATGAATTTGAATATGGAACCGATAAAAGTCAAGTTGGTTATCGAAGATGCTTATGGTATTTTATTGCGAAATGATGAAATTGAATTCCCAGCACCAACAGAGAAATGGAAGATTTTAAATACCACTTCGGGAGGTTATATTAATGCCGGAAAATATAAAATCAGAATTGAATCGGATAATATGAAAGGATTGCGTTTGGAGTCTTTTGAGTTTCAGTAATAAGTAGAGAATAGAAAAAAGAATAAAGAAAATAGATTTATGAATTTACATAAAAGTGTTTTACGAAAAGGAGGAATAACAATTGCTTTGTTACTTTTGGTTGCTTGTGCATCAACAAAAAATGAAAGTAGAATTATAGCCGATTTTAATCCGGATTGGAATTTTAAATTAGGCGACTATCCTACGGCGATTCAAGTTGATTTTGAAGCGAATGATTGGCGAACATTAGATTTACCACATGATTGGAGTATTGAAGGAACTTTTAGTAAAGACCATCCAACAAAACCACGACAAGGCGCTTTGCCAGCAGGAATAGGTTGGTATCGCAAAAGTTTTACTTTGCCTGAATCGGCAAAAAATAAAAGCATTGCTATCGAATTTGATGGGGTATTTTGCAATAGCGAAGTCTGGATTAACGGTCATTATTTAGGAAAACGTCCGTTTGGATACATTTCATTTTCGTATGATTTGACCAAGTATTTGAACTTTGGAAACCAAAAAAATTACATTGCTGTAAAAGTGGATAACGACGCACAACCAAGTTCCAGATGGTACACCGGTTCTGGGATTTATAGAAATGTGCGTTTAGTAACTACTGATAAATTGCATGTAGCACATTGGGGAACTGTGGTGACTACGCCAGAAGTTTCAAAGGAAAAAGCTACGGTAGATTACAGTGTTAGCATTCAAAATGATTCTGATTTTTCAAAGGAATTTAAAGTGGTAACGAATATTTTGGATGCCAATAATCGTTCGGTAGCACGATTAGAATCTATTGAAAAAATTGATGCTAATGCTATTTTAGAAAAAGGACAAAAATTTGAAGTCAATAATCCTAAATTATGGGATACTGACAATCCGAATTTATATAAGGTAGTGACAAAAATCTACGAGAAATCGACTTTGATAGATGATTATGAAACGCCACTTGGATTCCGATATTTTGCTTTTGATGCTGAAAAAGGTTTTTCGCTAAATGGTGTTCCAACGAAAATTTATGGTGTTTGTTTGCATCACGATAATGGTGCTTTAGGTGCGGTTGCAAATTATCATGCCATCAAAAGAAAATTAACCATCATGAAAGAAATGGGTGTGAATGCTATTCGAATGGCTCATAATCCACCTTCATTAGAAATGTTGCAGTTGTGTGACGAAATGGGTTTTATCGTTCAGGATGAAGTTTTTGATGTTTGGAAAAAGAAAAAAGTAACTAATGATTACCATAAATATTGGGACGAATGGCACAAGCGTGACTTAGAAGATTTTATCAAACGCGACCGCAACCATCCATCGATTATGATGTGGAGTATTGGAAACGAAATCCGTGAACAATTTGATAGTACTGGAATTGCGATTACGAAAGAATTGGCTCAAATTGTAAAATCTTTAGACAAAACCAGACCCGTAACTTCGGCTTTGACGGAGAATGTACCGGAGAAGAATTTTATCTATCAGTCGGGTGCGTTAGATCTTCTAGGATTCAATTACAAACATGCTGATTATGCTACATTTCCAGAGCGTTTTAAAGGACAAAAAATCATTGCTTCCGAAAGTGTTTCGGCACTGGAAACTCGTGGTCATTATGATATGCCAACGGATTCTATTCGTTTTTGGCCCATAAAACACGATGCGCCTTTTGATGGAAACGCTGATTTAACGGTTACGGCTTATGATAATATTGCTTCTTACTGGGGAACTACGCATGAAGAAAACTGGAAAGCAGCAAAAAAGTATGATTTTATAGCTGGAACTTTTGTTTGGACGGGATTTGATTACATTGGCGAACCTGATCCGTATCCTTATCCGGCACGTAGTTCGTATTTCGGAATCGTAGATTTAGCAGGTTTCCCTAAAGATGTCTATTATATGTACCAAAGCGAATGGAGTAATAAGACAGTCTTGCATTTGCTGCCACATTGGAACTGGAAACAAGGACAATTAATTGATGTTTGGGCGTATTACAATAATGCGGATGAAGTAGAATTATTCCTAAACGGAAAATCATTAGGTTCGAAAGCGAAACAAGGAGACGAATTGCATATTGCCTGGAAAGTGCCTTTTGAAGCAGGAACATTGAAAGCGATTTCGAGAAAAGAGGGAAAAATGGTTAAGGAAACCGAAATTCATACCGCTGGCGAAGCGACTAAAATTGATTTGAAATCGGATAAAACGAGCATTAAAAACGACGGATATGATTTGGCTTACGTGACGGTTTCTTTGCAGGACAAAGACGGAAATTATGTTCCAACAGCCGATAATCTAATTAATTTTAAAGTTTCGGGAGGAGCTAAAATTGTTGGTGTTGACAATGGCTACCAAGCCAGTTTAGAGCCTTTTATAGCCGATTACCGCAAATTGTATAACGGAAAATGTGTAGTGATTTTACAATCGAATAAAAAAGCAGAAAACATCACGTTGGAAGCGACTACAGCAGGGAATATTAACTTAGGAACTCTAAGTATTAAAGTGGAATAAACATCTTAAAAAAATAATTGTATTTAAAACTCCATTAGAAATAATGGAGTTTTTTGTGAATAATTTTGTTTGCTATTAGGGCATAGCCAAAAGGGTCTGGCTGTCCATTATATCTTTTTTTTTCCTTATGCGGAAGCGATTTCAGCAGCTGATTTGGGGTAAATTCATACTCGTTTATAGTAAAAATATTATTTGTATCGATGGTGATAAAATACTTGTTCTAACTTATGCTATTTAAATTTGGGAGTACTTTGTGCTAAATTATAGTAAAAAAAGCTAAATTGCATAATAATTTATCAGTAAAAAATGTACAAAAGAGAATACGAACCTCTACTGGAAAATGGGTTTAAAGAAATTGCTTTGTGGCAGTTAGACACTGTTTTTTTAGAGCCTTTTGGAGAAAATGAGCAAAGAAAGCAATTGATTAATCGCTTAAATGCTTATTTAAGTGAGTTTTTATATTTGGGCTTGAATGCAGAGCTTTGGATAGATGGTTCATTTTCAACTCATAAACCAGAACCAGAAGACATAGATGTTGTGTTTTTATTAGACGTAAGTGAAATAAATAATTTAAAAGATAGAAAACTAAAGTTATTTGAAGAATTATTTCAAAATAGAGAAATTGTTAAGGCCAGATATTCAGTTGATGTTTATTATATAGATAGAAATGATGAAATTGAAAAACAAAAATGGATAACAACTTACGGTTTTGATTCAAGAAAAATAAATAGCAAAGGAATATATAAAATACAATTATCAAAAGATGTATAGTATAGAACGTATAGAGGAATTACTAGCAAATTCAGAAGATACTTTACTGAAATATGAGAATTTGCTTAAAGACAATCCAAATAGTTTGTTCAATAAGGGTATGGTAAAAAACACCTTAGAACAAATGGTAGAATTGCGTTCTAATCTTGCTTTCGAAAAACAGAAAAGAGAAAAAGAAATTATTGATATACGCTTAAAAGGCAAAGTTGCAAAAGTAGGAAAGTTGCCTTTAGATTTATTAGGAGAGTTTGCTAAAAGTTTGTCAGACTGTATTATAGAATCATCTAGAAAATATCAATATGGTAATAAAGGTGGCGCAAAAATATTAACCTCAATTAAAAACACTGTAGATTTACGCTTCGACAGATTAGTTCCTGGTTCAACACATATTTTAGTTACGGGTAACAATAGTCCTGATTTATTTGGTAATAGTATGATAGAAAATGCTCTAATCAATACTTTTGAGTTGTTAAATGTCCATAGCGATTCTGAATTAATGGATAAATCTGAAAAATATGGTGGAGCAGGAATTAAAAAATTAAATAAAATATTAAACCTGAGTATTAATAACCATTTAGAATTTGATTTAGAATGGTCTTCACCAAACTCAAAAGTTTTTAAATGGGAAGGGAACTTTGATAGAATAAAGCAACTTAATAATTCCATTTCAAAAATAGAAACTATTACTCCAGAAGAAATCGAAATTTCAGGCACATTGGTTATGCAAAGTCTAAAAGGACAGCTTGAAATCGAAGAAGATGGAGGTAAACTTTTTAAGGTTTCATTTCCAATGTCTTTTTTAGATAAAATAAAAAAATTTCAAATAGGAGAAAATTTTTCTGCGGTAATTATTAAAAATACTCTTAAAAATAGTATTACTAAAGAAGAGAAAGCATCATTCGAGTTGGCAAAAATTCTTGAATGAGGTTAAAGTTAGTTAGTGACTATCAGAAATGTTTATTAAAAAAGAACTTCTTTTAAAAAACGAGTTAAAAAGTGGAATAAAAACATAGAATATTTTTCAGATTTAAAAAGCACGGATTTTATTCGTGCTTTTTTACGTTTAAATAGTTTTGATGATTTTATAAACAACTGTTTTTCAATCTATTTAAATCTTAATCCCATTAAAACCCTGCTTTTTTGAGAAGTATTTTATACTTTTGCATTTTGATTCCAGAAAATTTGGAATTATAGCAATGATTATATGAAATGAGCATTGCGTTAATTGGTCGCTAAAGCGAAAATTAATATGCGAATTACATTTGACCTATAAAAAGAATAAAAATCTTCAAATGAAAAAGAAAGTAGAAATTCTTGCTCCAGCTAAAAATTTGGTTCAGGGAATTGCGGCTATCAATGCGGGTGCAGATGCTGTGTATATTGGTGCTCCGCTTTTTGGAGCGCGTACCAATGCAACCAATTCAGTTGAAGATATTGCCGAAATGGTAAAATATGCGCATTTGTTTAAGGCGCAGGTTTTTGTGGTGATTAATACCATTTTGTACGACAACGAATTAGATGCTTGTAAAAAATTAATCTATCAATTATACGATATTGGTGTCGATGCGCTAATTGTGCAAGACATGGCCATTATGGAAATGGATTTGCCGCCAATAGTGATTCACGCCAGTACTCAGGCTAATAATCGGGAACCCAAACACGTAAAATTCCTGAAAGATGTTGGGATGCAACGTGTGGTTCTAGCTAGAGAGTTAAATTTAGACCAGGTGAGAGACATTTCCGCAGCAACTGATGTGGAATTAGAATTCTTCGTTTCTGGTGCGCTTTGCGTGTCTTTTAGTGGAAACTGCTACATGAGTATCGCTGGTGGAGAACGTAGCGCTAATCGTGGTTCTTGTGCGCAAAACTGCCGTTTGCCATACAACTTGATTGATGGAAATGGAACGACTTTATTGACCGAAAGTCATTTGCTTTCGATTAAAGATTTGGATTTAAGTGACCAATTACCTAATTTGATTGAGGCGGGAATTACTTCCTTTAAAATTGAAGGTCGTTTAAAAGATATTGTTTACGTAAAAAATAACACTTCTTTTTTAAGAAAGAAACTCGATGCTTTTTTAGAAAATAATGAGAGTTTCCAAAAAGCTTCTTCGGGAAGAACTTTCTATAATTTCGAACCAGAAATGGACAGAAGTTTCAATAGAGGTTACACCGATTATTTTGTAAACCAACGTAAAGAAAAAATTGGAAACTGGGAAAGCCCAAAATCACAAGGACAGTACATTGGTAAAATAACCGAAATCAAAGCCAATGGTTATGTGATTGAAAATCATGATAAGCTGAATAACGGTGATGGTTTATTTTTTATCAATGAAGAAGGCATAGCCGATGGAGTCCAAATCAATATTATTGTGAATGATATTGTGGTGCCTAATACCTTTAAAAATATTGCTGTAGGAACTGTTATTTATCGAAATTCGGATGCAGAATTCAACCGAATTGTAGAAAAAGAAAACGCTGCGGTTCGAAAAATTGGCGTAAGTCTGCGTTTTTCTGAAACGGAGGAAGGTTTCCAATTAACAGCGGTGGATGAAGACGGACACCAAAGTGTATCAAATTTGGTTACTGAAAAAGAACTGGCAAAAAGCGAAGATTCGGTAATCCCGAATATCACAAAAAACTTAGCTAAAACAGGAAATACGCCTTTTGTAGTTGACGATATTGAAGTAGAATTTACTAAGAATTGGTTCTTGCCTATTTCGAAAGTGAATGAAGTTCGAAGAATTGCTTTGGAACAATTGATTGATATTCGAATCAACGAATACCACAGAGAAGAATTCCAAATTACAAAATCGGATATTCCTTATCCAACCGAAAAATTAGATTTTACTTTCAATGTTTCGAATAAATTAGCGAGAGCTTTTTATAAAAGACACGGTGTAACTGAGATTGAAAAAGCATTCGAATTGCAATGGGATCCGGGGAAAGCGCGTGTGATGACAACCAAATATTGCGTGAAATACGAGTTGGGTAAATGTGCCCGTTTCCAGCGTGATACTATGGGAGAAAAAGTAAAAGAACCGCTAACGTTAAAGCACGGTGAAACCGAATATAAGCTGAAATTCAACTGTAAACCTTGTGAGATGGAAATTTGGGAAAAAGATGCCGAATTTGAAATCATCGACCAGGACGAACAATTGGATTATGTGAAAAGAAGATAAGTTCAAATGGAACAAAATAGAGAAAGCTACAACTGATGTTGTGGCTTTTTTGGTTTATAGTAAATGTGTTTTTCGTTTAAACAGTTTCGATATTTCATTGGGGTTTTCTACAAAATAAAAAGCTAATGCACCTGTAAAATATAAAAGTACATCAATCCAGTCTGCAGTATATCTTGGATTTAGTTCAGGGAGATAATATTCAAAATAAAAAGAATAAAATGTAGCCATACAAAGGATTATCCTCATGGGAAGCATAAAGGAATTATCTTTTTTAAGACATCTAATCATAAAGGTAATTGCGCCCAAAACAAGAGGAAGGCACAACAAATCATTTACATAATTATTGATTAAAGGCGGCAGGGCTATATTTTGTTTTTGCATTACATATATAGACAACGCAATTACTGACATTACAAAATAAATAAGTCTTTTTAGACTTAAAAATGGATTGCGGTTTTGTTTTAAAGATTTCATTCCCGTTGATTTAGCCCGCTGCTGCAGCTATAATCGCAGCAATGATTCCGCCAAAAACCATAGCAAAGAACAACCAGATGGAATTAAATATCTGAAATAATATTCTTATAATACTGTTTGGGTGTGTTGTGCCTTTTCTTAAAAATTCAGAAATTTGGCTTGGTTTTTCCTCTTTCTGATGTTGCGCCTTTTTTTCTCTTTCCAGTTTTCGTTTAAGAACAACATCAAGTAGAGCACCGCAATTGCTACAATAATCATTGTCCAAATTGACAGTATTGCACTCTGAACATTTTATATAGGATTTACTCATAATTGCTTCAGTTTAATTTGACTCATTTCTATTAATTGAAAAAAGAAGAATGTCAAATGTTTTTGCTTGTCTTATTCTAAAATCAAGTAATAAAAAATCTCTCGGTTCAGAAAAATACAGCATCTTTTGTTCCAATTTACTAAATCTTAAATACAATTACAAATAATAGTCAGATGATTAGATGAAATTAAATTGATTAGAACTCTTAAATCTATAGAAAAATTAGATTTCCAAAATAGTAATTTCAGCATCATTCAAATCAGCGGTGATGTAGATTTGGCATGAAAGCCGTGTAGCTTGGTCAGTATAGCCTAATTGTTCTAAAGTGTTGGGCTCGTTTCGTTCTTTGATTAATGAAGCTCCTGTAACACTTTTTGTAGTTACAAGACAAGTAGCACATCGACCTGCACCGCCACATTCGCCAAAACTTTCCAACTGTAATTCTTCTTTAAGCAAATACATGAGATTGGGATAACTGCCATGACGTGTTACAACTGGAGTTTGAATTCCGTTTTCAATAACAGTGAAGCTGATGTTTTTGATTTCTTTTTCCAAGTGAAGTATTTTTAACCACAAAGGGTACTAAGTTTTTACACAAAGGTCGCAAGGTTTTTTTAATAAACAATTAAGGCATTAAGTTTAGTTAAGAGTTATTCTTATTTATCTTATTAGGTAAAACTTTGCGAACTTTTCGGTTAAATATTTAGATGCTAAATTTTCTTAATTGCTTAACGGTTTGAAATAATAAACCGCAAATTCACATTCAAAAATCTGTGAATCTGCGGCTTATTATTTTGTGTTCTTTGTGTAAAAACTTAGTACCCTTTGTGGTTCAATATTAAAATTCAAATTCTTCTTTTACTAACAAAGAATCAACTGCTGTGGTGTCTTTTACTTTTATACGAAGCAAGGATTTTGCTGGTCCAGTTAAAATTGTAGGCTGACTTTTGAAAATAGTATCGTCTGGAGTTAACAATCCTCTTCGAATCATCAAATTGGTTAAAAAAGAAACTTGTTGCGTTGCCGATTCTCTTAGATTTCCTTCATCGTTAAATTGATACATGAATTTTTTTGGACTAGGAATAATTCGAGCCAGATACAAACATTCGTTAAAAGTCAAATCGGCTGGAATTTTCTGGAAATAAAACTGACTGGCTTCTCCAATTCCGTAAACATTTGGTCCCCATTCAATCACATTAAAATACACTTCAAGCATGCGTTCTTTGCTTACAATTCGATTGTTTTCTAAAATGTAAACTAGTAGAATTTCTTCTAGTTTTCGAGATACCGTTTTTTCTCTAGTCAAAAAAACATTTTTGATTAGTTGCATACTAATGGTACTTGCGCCACGAGCAAATTTCTTGGTTTTGATGTTTTTTACAATAGATTGTTTAAAAGCTTCGTTGATAAAACCACGATGCGAAAAGAACGAAGGATCTTCGGTAGTCAAGACGCATTTTTGTAAATAAGGCGAAATTTGATCCAGCGGTGTATAATTTGGGTTAGTAGTTCCAACAAGAACTGGTCTTTGCAAAACATTATTTATAATGGCACGATAGACAAACTCGCCATTAAGTTTGTTCAAATTCGCCTCGCCATATTTGGTGATTTTTAAGTTTTCTTTCTTTAGATTGCTATCAAAAATCAAGTCTTTTGGTTTGTTTTTATTGTATTCAAAATTTAAATTATAATCGAAAGTTCCGTTGGCTTCCATGCCTTGAAAATTGGTAAACAAACCATCGGGAAGCGAGGAAATAAAATCCTGCGCTTTCATTTTTGGGATGTTGACTTTTAGTTTATAAATAGTGTCATCTTCGGTTTCGTAAGCCAAATAAGGATGGAATTTTACTCTGTTGAATTGCATGGTTGAACTGCTATCGACCGAAACAAAATCAGAACCTAAAAGCAAACGGTAATCGAAACGGGCATTTTTGATCAACACATCTTTTCGGGCAATTCTAGTATGATTAATTTTTAAATTGGCTATCGAAGTAAAGCCGTCAATATGTAATTCGTCACCACTTTTATCAATGTTTTCGATATTTAATCGAATGGAATCAAAGCTGGAAATAAGATTGTAACGTTCGTCAAAATAAGGCACTTTAATCGCACCTGTATCAATATTAAAGAATCGAATATCAGCTTTTTGATTTCGAGGATCGGCAAAACCTTTTATTTTCCAGCGTTGGGCAAACGTATTGGTTTTTACATGAATCGAAGTTTCGAGTTCTTTGTTTAATAATACTAGTTTTTTAATGTCGATAGTGGCTTGTTTTCCGTTGTCGTCAAGTTTGAATTTCAGGTTTTCGACATCCATATCCGTCGGAATTAAATTTAGTACTCGGGAAATAATTCGGTATGCAAAAGCGGCATAATCTCTTTTATTGGTTGTGTTTTCTTCGTCTTTATTTCTTTTTAAAAAAGCATCAAAATTCTTTATTTTTCCTTTTTTAGTTAGTTGCAGATAGCCATTTTTAATTTCCAAAGTTCCAAGTTGCACATCGCCCACTAACAACCGCCAGATATTAACACTCGTTCTTATTCTTTGAATATTGAAAAGGGTATCTGCATTTTTTGGAACCAGAGTAACATCAGTAAGATTAATGCCCGAAAGCCCTTCGAAACTGGCTTTTTTTACCACAAACCGAGAGTTATAGTCTTCTTCCATTTTGACCGTTGTTTTGGCTAAAATTTTTTGCAGAAGTGTTTCCCTAAAACCAAAAACACCAATGATAGCAATTGCTACAAAAGCAACAATTATTTTTAAAACTAAGCTTATTTTTTGTTTTACCGTTTTCATGGCTATTTTAAAATATTTAGGTAACGGGCTAAAATAATAACTTTTTTCTATGCTATTGATAATCTTAACTTAAAGTTTATTAAAATTATTTAAGTTAAAAAGCAACTTTAAGACACTAAAACTATTAGCTTACTCCATTATTTGGTTATTTATTTCTCATTAGCTGTAGTAAAACACTGCAAATCAGAAGGCTATACAAAAAGTTAAAAACCCTGTAATTACTGGGGTTTACGAATGTTTTGTATAATTTTGCGTAGTCAAAAAAAAAAAATCAAGTTATGAAAAAATTTATTTTATCGGCAGTGACCGTTTTTGTGTTTGGATTTACAAATGCTCAAGAAACTCAAACTGTAAAATTAGGAATTAAAGCAGGTGCTAATTACGATTGGTTATCAACTGGTGCTGCATCAGTATATGATTTACGTCCAGAAGTAGGTTACCACGCTGGTTTAATTGCAGAATTCAAAATGTGTGATGAATTTTCTTTCCAGGCTGAAGCTTTGTATTCATTCTCAAGTTTTAAATTTGATGGAAATGGAAATACAAGCGGTAGCGATTTAGAAATTAGTGAAATAGCTGTACCTGTTTTAGCTAAATTCTACTTAGTTAAAGGTTTGTCTATTGAAGTGGGACCTCAAGCAAGTGTAATTGTAGACTCTAAAGCAAATGGTTTATATGCTAACACTAATTTGAGAAAATATAATGTTGCCTCTGTTTCAGGATTGGCTTATGATTTTAACTCAGGAGCATTTATTCAAGCAAGATACATTTATAACTTCCTGGACTTAGCTTACGGGCCAGAAGGAAACAATCGTTTTGGAGTTCAAGCTTCTGTAGGATATAAATTCTAATATTTTTTCCGAAATGTTTATAGAGAACCACGCAAATTGCGTGGTTTTTTTATGTTTAAAATAGTGTTATTTCTTCTGAATTTTATTGTAAATTAAAGCGTCTCTTTAATTAATGAACATTCTTTCCATTGTTAAATTTATGTTTTTTGTAGTATATATAATTGATTTTTAAGTGTTTTTAATTCATATTTTTTGTAACTTGTACTTACTATAACCTTATAATTATAAAATTATGAAAAAATCTAAACTATTTATTTTTGGAGTTGTTTTAATGGCAGTATTAATGGTGTCCTGTAATAACAAGCGAAATAATTTGGTTAACTCATGGAAAATTACTGAAGTAGAAGCCAAAACACCTCATGTAGATTCTGTAAAAAATGACATCTTAACTAATGGAAAATTAACATTCACTAAAGATGGACATGTTACAGGACATATAGAAAACGATATAAATGATGGCACTTTTGCTTTGACAAAAAAAGGAAAAAGCCTTGTAATTAAAGATGATAATGGTACACCATTCCCTTTTGAAAGTACTATTACAGACGATCAAATAATATTGGACAGTGAGGAAATGAAACTCACACTAACAAAAAATTAAATATTACATCACTCATTACCATAACCACTCTAAAACTAAAGGAGTGGTTTTTTTTATGTTGCATACTGAATTCTCCTCTAACGCTGTATCTTAAAAAAAAGAACCTTCTGTTACCCTAAAATTCGAATAATTATGGGAAATTTGCACCTTGAAATAATTCATTACAAAAATGACACAAATTAGCATTCTAGGTTGCGGATGGTTAGGATTTCCTTTAGCAAAAGCACTATTAAAAGACCGTTTTTTGGTAAAAGGTTCTACCACATCAGTAGAAAAAATGACAATTTTAGAAAGCATTGGAATTCAAAGTTTTGTTTTGGCTTTAGAAACTAACGCTGCTCCAGATGCTATGAGTGATTTTTTGGATGGAAGTCAAACGCTTATTATTGCCATTCCGCCTAAACTGAGAGGAAAAAACAAGGATTACTCAGATGCTGCAAATAATTCGTTTGTCAAGAAAATAGAAAACATTTTGCCATTTATCCAAAAATCAACAGTAGAAAATGTACTGTTTATCAGTTCAACTGCCGTTTATGGTGAAGCCAATACTGTAGTGGACGAAAAAACAATTGCTGTTCCTGTAACAGAAAGTGGAAAGCAATTACTCGAAATCGAAAACTTATTATTAGCCAATACTGATTTTAAAACTACGATTTTACGTTTTGGTGGATTAATTGGAGAAGACCGAAATCCTGCCCGATTCTTAGCTGGAAAGGAAAATGTTCCCAATCCCGAAGCACCAATAAATTTAATCCATCTGGAAGATTGTATTGGAGTTATCCAAAAAATTATAGTTGCAAATTGTTGGAATACCACGTTGAATGCCGTGACACCTTTTCATCCGAATAGAAAAGAATATTATACCCAAAAAACAATTGTCGAAAATCTAGTTCCGCCGACATTCAACCACGAAATCCTTTCCATTGGAAAAACGATTTCGAGTGATTATTTGATCGAAAAATTAAACTATACTTTTACTAAAACCGATTTGTAGTGATTCAGAAATTCAAAACCGCTGCTTCGACTAGAATAAATGCTATTGGATTACCTGTTTTAGCACTTATTTGGGTTGGGTTTTTTTGGGGAACCACTTGGATCGCTTCCAAAGAGGGCGTGCGTTATATTCCGGGAATTCAAATGGCAGCTATTCGTCAATTTATTGCTGGATTGCTTTATATTATTTTTTTCCTGTTTACCAAAGCCGCTTGGCCTAAAGGGAAGCAATGGAATACGATTGTGATTCTTGCTATTCTCAATTTCACACTGAGTAACGGTTTGAGTACCGCTGGCGTAAAGTACATCAGCAGCGGACTTGGAGCTATTATTGCCGCTATTTTCCCTATTTGGATAGTTATTATTTCGTTTTTTAGAGGAGAACGAATTGCTCAACTAGCAGTAATTGGTGTTTTTGTTAGCTTCGGCGGAGTTTGTGTCATCTTTTACGAATACTTGTCTGATTTTCTGGTTCCCGATTTTAGACTCGGGATTTTTCTGTCGGTTTTAGCGACTATTACCTGGGCATTTGGTACTTTGTACACTAAGAAAAAAGCAGCATCTTACAACCCTTATTACAGCTTAGGATTCCAAATGTTTATTTCGAGTATTCTTTTATTTGCTTATAATGGTGCAACAGGAATTTCGGTTAGTTTGAGCGAAATCCCTTTAAATACTTGGCTTGCCATAGCCTATTTGGTTGTAGTGGGTTCACTGATTACTTTTACCATTTTCATCTATTCATTGCAACACCTTCCGCCCGAAGTCAGTAGTATTTATGCTTACATGAATCCTGTAGTTGCTGTGCTTTTAGGTTCAATTATTTTTGGCGAAGCCTTAAGTATTTCAATTGCAATAGGAGGAATTGTCACTTTATTTGGTTTGTATTTAGTCAATCGATCTTTGAGACAAAGCCGTAAAAAAACAAACATTTTAATTAAGTAAAGCTTCCTGATTTCCAATACAGTTTTTGTATTTTTGCAAAAAAAATTCATGAAATCTGTTTTATACAAATACCGAATCTTCATTGGTATCTTTCTTATTTTTTCGGCAATTACGCTTAGTCTTTTTTATAATGCTTTGAAACCTCAAAAAATGCTTCCTATTTATAATCCTGCCGATGTAAATCCGGAATTAGTAGATAGTACCATTCAATATGTGAGCAAATACCACACGATTGCTGATTTTTCGTTTACCAATCAAAACGGAAAAACCATCACTCAAAAAGACTACGAAGGGAAAATTTATGTAACTGATTTTTTCTTTACTACCTGCGGTACTATTTGCCCAAAAATGACAACGAATTTAGTTGAAGTTCAAAAAGCTATTATCAATAACCCTAAAGTAATGTTGCTTTCACATACTGTTTTTCCAGAAGTAGACAATGTAGAAGTATTGAAAGTTTATGCTGAAGAACATGGCGTTGTAGACAGTAAATGGAACTTAGTTACAGGAGATAAAAAAGAAATTTATGCTATGGCAAGAAAGTCCTATTTGGCTGTAAAAATGGGAAAACCAAGCGAATTATACGATATGGTTCACACTGAAAATTTTGTTTTAGTGGATGCAAAAAGAAGAGTTCGTGGTTTTTATGACGGAACTAAAAAAGAAGAAGTTCAAAAACTAATTGAAGATATTGAGTTTTTGAGCAACGAAAAATAAATTATTTAAAAAAATACATCAATCAAAAATAATCTGTTTTATACTTTAATTAACGCTGTTTAAAAGCATAAATCTGACAATTATAATTTAAATTAGCAATTTAATATGTATTTTTGCAATATTAATTCAATCTAAATAAGCCTTGCGTACCACTATAAATTCCTTAAAAAAAAACGAAAAAGCAATTATCAAAGATTTTGATATTGACATTATTCCGTTAAAGTTACTCGAAATGGGTTGCTTGCCTGGAAATATTGTTGAGTTACTTCAAATTGCTCCTTTTGGAGACCCATTGTACTTAGATGTGAATGGTTCTCATGTAGCCATTCGTGTAGAAACCGCTAAAGAAATTGAAGTAGAACTTATCAAAATTACGCTTTAATGATTCATCAAAATATTAACGTAGCTTTAATTGGAAATCCCAATGTAGGGAAAACATCGGTTTTTAACCAACTTACGGGTTTGAACCAGCAAGTGGGAAACTACCCTGGAATAACGGTGGAGAAAAAAATAGGTTTTTGCAAATTACCTCATAATATCAAAGCGAATATTCTGGATTTACCAGGAACGTATAGTTTAAATGCCAGTTCGATGGACGAAAGTGTAGTTATCGAATTGTTGCTAAACAAAAACGACAAATTATATCCAGACGTAGCTATTGTAGTTACGGATGTGGAGAATTTGAAACGAAATTTGCTGCTTTATACCCAAATAAAAGACCTTGAAATCCCAACAATTTTAGTCATCAATATGGCGGATCGTATGGAAACCAAAGGAATTACACTTGATATTCCGTTTCTTGAAGAGCAATTGAAAACTAAAATTGCTTTAGTAAGTTCCAGAAAAGGATTAGGAATTGAAGAATTAAAAGAATTAATTGTTTCTTATAAAACCATTCCGCACGAACCGTGTTTGAATGCTTCTGTAATTGACACGGAATATTTTCAAAGTTTGCAGGAAGCTTTTCCAAATCAGTTGTTGTACAAATTATGGTTGGTCATTACACAAGATGTCAATTTTTTGAATTTAGAGCGAAATGAAATCCGAAGTACGTTTACCAAATCACATTCGGAACTAAAACGTTTACAACAAAAAGAAACCATCAAAAGATATCAATTTATCAATGATGTTTTAAAAGCAGGTTTAAAAATTGACGCTTCAACCGCAACCGATTTTAGAGCCAAACTCGACAATGTTTTGACACACAAATTTTGGGGTTATTTTATTTTCTTAGCTATTCTATTTGTCATTTTCCAATCGATATTTAGTTGGTCGACCATTCCAATGGATTTTATTGACGGAACTTTTGCTGCTTTGAGCAGTTGGACTGCCGAGGAATTACCCAGCGGTATTTTAACCGATTTACTTTCTCAAGGAATTATTCCTGGGATTGGTGGAATCTTGATTTTTATTCCACAAATTGCCTTTTTATTTCTGTTTATTTCCATTTTGGAAGAAAGCGGTTATATGAGTCGCGTGGTATTTTTAATGGATAAAATTATGCGTCGTTTTGGACTTTCGGGAAAAAGTGTCGTGCCTTTAATTTCAGGAACTGCCTGTGCTATCCCGGCAATTATGGCTACCCGAAATATCGAAAACTGGAAAGAACGTCTCATTACAATTCTAGTAACACCTTTTACTACTTGTTCGGCGAGATTGCCTGTTTATGCTATTATAATTGCTTTGGTTATTCCTAACGAACGTGTTTTTGGGATTTTAAATATGCAGGGATTATCGTTAATGTTATTGTATCTTTTAGGATTTGGAACAGCCATTTTATCGGCTCATATTTTGAATAAAATATTAAAACTAGAGAGCAAAACCTATTTTGTGGTTGAAATGCCAAGTTATAAATTACCGCTTTTCAAAAACGTTGGAATCAATGTTGTCGAAAAAACAAAAGCGTTTGTTGTTGGCGCTGGTAAAATCATTTTGGCAATATCTATTATTTTATGGTTTTTAGCTTCTTACGGGCCTGGAAAAGATTTTAACGAAGCCGAAGCCATTATTACAGAAAGAACAATCGACAAACCTTTAAGTGAAACTGAATTTGAAAACGCTGTAGCTTCTCAAAAACTCGAGAATTCTTATATCGGGATTATGGGTAAAGCTATCGAACCAGCCATTTCACCCTTAGGATACGATTGGAAAATAGGAATTGCTATTATCAGTTCGTTTGCGGCAAGAGAAGTTTTTGTGGGTACTTTAGCCACGATTTACAGTGTAGGAAGCAGCGATAATGAAGATACCATAAAGAACAAAATGGCTGCCGAAGTGCATCCTGAAACGGGTGAAAAAGTATTCAATTTTGCTTCTGGAATTTCATTGATGCTTTTTTATGCTTTTGCCATGCAATGTGCCAGTACATTGGCGATCACTAAAAAAGAAACCAACAGCTGGAAATGGCCTACACTACAATTAGTTTTAATGAGTGCCTTTGCCTATATAACAGCATTAATAGCGTATCAAATTCTAAAATAAATAGAGATGTTTCAACAAATCATAGCCTTTCTGATTCTTGGTATTGCAGTTATTTATCTTTTTAAGAAATTCTTTTTAAAGAACAAGAAAAAAGATAAGAATTGCGGCGGCGGTGATTGCGGTTGTCATTAAAAAAGATTTTACTGGAATGTTCTATACATTTTTTAAACCATTAAGCGAATGAAGTTAATTAAGATTCTAGCTTTCTTAAATTTCTTCATTCGCTTAATGGTTCATTTTTTTTAAGTTCTAACTTAATTTTACAAAAAGATTGCTGGCTATTTTATTAGAAACATTCAAATGATTTTCATTTACTTTGATTCGAAGCGAAAGATCAAAACTTTCTTTTCCTAAAATTTCAATGGCAGAACCCAAAGCAATTCCTTGCTTGTCCAGGTATTTTAAAAACTCCGAAGAAGTATCTTTTACACCCACACATATTCCGTTTTGCCCTTCGGATAAGTCCGAAAGCAATTGTTTTTCAATTTTTGGAAGTTGGCCTTGCGCATTTGGAATAGGATCTCCGTGTGGATCTTCGGTAGGATTTCCTAAAAAATCATCAAGTTTATTAATGAGTTTTTCTGATTTTATATGTTCTAATTGTTCGGCAATATCATGTACCTCATCCCAGGAAAAATCCAATTTTTCGACCAAAAAAACTTCCCACAAACGATGTTTTCTCACAATCATTTTGGCAGCTAATTTTCCGTTTTCAGTCAAAGAAACGCCTTGGTATTTTTTATAATTGACTAAATCTTTTTCGGCTAATTTTTTAAGCATATCGGTTACCGAAGAGGCTTTCGTTTCCATCATTTCGGCAATAGCATTCGTACTTACTTCAGTATCTGATGAAGCTGTTAAATGATATATTGCTTTAAGATAATTTTCTTCTGAAAAAGTCATTTGATTTAGGATTGCAGATTAACGATTTTAGATTGCAGATTTTCACAGAATATTGTGAACTTTATGCCTTCTTTGTGAGCTTTGTGTTTAAACCTATTTTTTTACAATCAACAAAGGTATCGAAATTTTATGTCTTAATTTATCGACTGTGGTACCAAAAATCAAATCTTTAAAGCCCGTATGACCGTGAGTTCCCATTACTAGAACATCAAAATTACCCTTATTTACTACAGCAGGAATCACTTTATTAGGTTTACCAAAACCAAGTTCTATTTCTATTTTAAATCCTTTTTCCCAAAGCATTTGCTTGTACTCCTTCAATAATTTTTCGTCAATTAAGGTTTCATGATCATCAATATGCTCACCATACACCATGGCTCCAACCGTTTCTACCACGTGAATTAAAGTATATTTAGCGTCCATTCCTCCTAGTTCGAAAGCACTGTTGATTGCCACCTCATCGGCAGAAGAAAAATCTACTGAAATGGCAATATTCTTTTTATCATAGCTTCCTGATTTAGAAAATTGCAGTTTTAAGTTGTGTGGCGAATGGTTTTGAATGTCCTGTTTTGCTTTGGTAACAAAAGGTTTGAAAACAATATAAAGCAACAATCCCAGGAAAGCAAAGGCCAAAGGGACTACTGTTAACCACAAAACAATTGGGTTTTCTGAGGTTTCTAACCAACCATCAATTTCGTTGTAAACTAATTTTCCATTTAGCGAAACAATAATTGTAGCAATAATCCAGGCGGCTACCTGAGTCGTTTTCGAAACATGGAATCCTTTCATTTTCGATTTATCACTCACAAAATGAATCAGCGGAATAATAGCAAAACCAAGTTGTAAACTCAAAATTACCTGACTTAAAATCAATAATTTTCCAGTAACACTTTCGCCATAAATTAAAATTACTACAACTGCTGGCACAATGGCAATTAGTCGGGTAATGATTCTTCGCACCCAAGGCTGGATTCTTAAATTCAAATAGCCTTCCATTACAATTTGCCCTGCCAAAGTTCCCGTTATTGTGGAACTTTGTCCCGCAGCAATTAAGGCAACGGCAAATAAAATTGGCGCCCATCGGGTTCCTAAAAGCGGTTCTAAAAACCGGTACGCATCCTGAATTTCGGCAACTTCGTGCATTCCGTTTTTATAAAATGTGGCTGCTGCCAATATTAAAATAGCGGCATTTACCAGAAAAGCCAAATTCAGAGCAATAGTTGAATCAATGAAATTATATTTTAAAGCCTGTTTGATCCCACCTGCAGACCGATCGAATTTTCGAGTTTGGACCAATGAAGAATGAAGGTATAAATTGTGTGGCATGACCGTTGCACCAATAATTCCGATAGCAATGTACAAACCGGCTTCTGTAGGTATTGAAGGTATTAAACCATAAATTACTTTATCGAGTTCTGGTTCAGCAAAAATCATTTCGAAAACAAATGAAAAACCAATAATAGCTACTAGAACAATAATAAAAGCTTCCATTTTTCGGATTCCTTTATTGATTAAAAAGAGTAATAAAAAAGTATCTAAAACTGTGATTAAAACTCCTTCGATTAGCGGAATATCAAACAACAAATTAATCCCGATTGCCATTCCTAAAACCTCAGCAAGATCACAGGCAGCAATAGCAATTTCCGCTAAAAAGTAAAGTACGTAATTAATGGGTTTCGAATAGGTTTCTCTTGAAGCCTGAGCCAAATCGCGTTGGGTAACAATTCCGAGTCTTGCGCTTAAACTTTGCAACAGCAACGCCATTAAATTACTCATCAATAAAACCCAAAGTAAGGAATACCCAAACTGGCTTCCTCCCGCAATATCAGTCGCCCAGTTTCCAGGATCCATGTAACCCACACTTACCAAATAAGCAGGGCCAAAAAAAGCAAGTATCTTTCTAAAAACGGATTTTTTATTCTGTGTCGAAACCGACTGATGAACTTCTTCAAGTGATTTTCCCATTACAATTCTAATCTAATTGTCGCAAATATATATAAAAATTATATTAATCAAATCTTTTTTTTAGCCAAGTCTAAATTTAACATTAAGTCAAATAGCTGCTGAACACAAGTAACATAGGAATTTTTAATTAATCAAAAAACTAAATGCAACATTGTTGCGTTTGTGAATAAGATTTCTATATTTGTAACACAAATACATTAATGAGAAATAGTTATGATAGAACAAACCCATTTTGAAGTAATTATTATAGGCGGTAGTTACAGCGGACTTTCAGCAGCTATGAGTTTAGGGCGTTCTTTGCGACAGGTTTTGGTTATAGATAGTGGTTTGCCTTGTAATAAACAAACGCCGCATTCGCATAATTTCATCACTCAGGATGGTGAAACACCAGCTGCTATTTCGGCGAAAGCCAAAAAACAAGTGCAGGAGTATAAAACAATTCAATTTTATGATGGACTAGCCACAGAAATTGAGAAAACCAATAATGGATTTGAAATTACCACAGAATCAGCAAATATTTTTACTTCTAAAAAAGTATTATTTTCAACTGGAGTTAAAGATATACTTCCTGAAATTGATGGTTTTGCTAGTTGTTGGGGAATTTCTATCCTGCATTGCCCGTATTGTCATGGCTATGAAGTGAAGACTGAAAAAACAGCTGTTGTTGCAAATGGCGATATGGGTTTTGAATATGCAAAAATGATTAGCAACTGGACCAAAGATTTAAAATTGTGTACCAATGGAAAATCAGCTTTAACCCCAGAACAAACCAAAATTTTAAACAAACATAAGGTTGAAATTATTGAAAACGAAATTCAATCATTCGAACATGAAAATGGAAATATCCAACACATCGTTTTCAAAAATGGAGAAAAAACTGCTGTAAAAGCCATTTATCATAGACCCGCTTTTGAACAGCATTGTCCTTTACCAGAAAGTATAGGTTGCGAATTGAACGAACAAGGTTTATTAAAAACAGACGCCTTCCAGAGAACAACTGTTTCAGGAATTTATGCAAGTGGAGATAATCACAATCCAGTAAGATCAGTAGCCATGGCGGTATATACTGGTTCTTTTGCAGGTGCAATAATTAACCGGGAAATTATTGAAGAAGATTTTATTTAAAGAATTAAATACAATCCGGACACAAACCCGATAGCGTAAAATTGACTTCCTTAACCAAATAATTTTTAGGAATAGTATAAGAAGGTTCCACCGAATCCAAACAAGTTACCGAATGGCATTTTTCGCAACTAAAATGCACGTGATTGTGCGTGTGTTCATGATTATCGTGATTATGGTGACAGGCAGCGTATTTTATTGTTCCGTCGGGAGTGGCAATTTTATGAATCACATCTTCGGTAACCAAACGATCTAAAATTCTATAAATAGTTACTCTATCACACAATTCCTGATTCAGTTTTTGAATTTCAGCATGTGACAAAGCTACTTCCGAATTTTTTATTAATTCCAGAATAGCTGATTTGGCAGTAGTATTTCGAGTGTTTTTCATTTATTACAAAATAAAACGCAACGATGTTGCATTTAAAAATAAGATCTTTATATTTGCAACATAATTGCATTAAGCAAAGATACAAGAAAAGACAGTAATAAATGAATTGTCTTTTTTAAAGTCTACTAAAAAATTATCCGTTTTCAGGAATGAAAAAAAAATATATCATAATCAATGTTCTTCTGTCAATGGCAGTATTGTTTTCAATACTGTTCCAGTCAGTACATGCTTATGGTCATCATTCTGAACAAATTGCGGCAGAACATTCGCATCAGCATTCTAAAAATAAAGCTGATATTAGTAACGATCACAGCGTTTCTGAAAAATGTTTCACTTGTGATTTTAATTTTAGCTCGTTTACTACCATTGACTTTTATGTATTTCCTTTCTATAAAAATAACGTAGTAAGGACTTCCATTTCATTCTTTTCTCCACAATCTTCCTCTTTTTTTAAAGGCAGTCTTTTTGCTCTTAGAGCTCCCCCTATTTTTTTATCATAAGTGTGCAGTACTTGCTGAACTACTTTGACACGCATGTTAATTTAACATGTTGTAAATAAATTATTTGCCTGTAAGAAAATGCAATTGCATTCACAGTGCATAATTTAAATCAAAGTTACTCTCGTTCCATAGATATTATGATTTGCGATTATTCGTAAATCATAACATAAGAGAACATTTATGGCAACTTGCCGTAAAACTTTTTACTGCCCTCCCACAATGTTTTAATCAAAAAGAGATTAAAAATTTATGTTACAATCTAAGTATTGATTTGTCATTAAATTCAAATTAGAATTAGACTTTAAAGAAAGTTTAGTCGATTCTCTTTTTACTAAAAAATTCTGTAAAAATCAAAATTTCAACTTACTGATCAATCCCAATTTAGTGGAAGATCAAATTTTATATTCATCAAAATCAAATAAATCATGAGAAAAAAATTGTTGCTTTCAGCAGCTTTTGCCTTAACGCTATTCACTTTTTCCTGCAGTAGCGACAATGAAAACATCGATACCGAATATCCTGTAATTGATATTTCTGGAGCTGATGCTTTTCCTATTCAGTGCAGCGAAGTAACACGGGGCCAGAAACTCACTTTCAGAGCCCGCTTCACAGACAATGCTGCTTTAGGATCCTATAGTCTTGATATCCATCACAATTTTGATCATCACACGCATAGTACTGAAGTAAGCAACTGTAACACTGATGCTGATAAACAAGCGGTAAAACCTCTTTTGTATCTAAAATCTATTAGTATACCAGAGGGTGTAAAATCTTATGATGCGGTACAGGAAATTGATATCCCAGCTGATATTGATCCGGGAGATTATCACTTCATGATTAAATTAACGGACAAAGAAGGATGGCAAAGTCTTAAAGGTTTAAGCATTAAAATCAAATAAAAATTAATAATTAAATACCAATAACCTATGAATGCAAATTTTTTCAAAAAAGCACTTTTTATTCTTGGAGCTGCTTTATTTTTCACTGCCTGTTCAAATGATGATGATAACGCAATAAGCGGACCATCCATCCAGCTTTTAGAAGTGGGCTCAAACAATAGTTTACAAGCTTTTGCGGGTGCAGATTTACACTTAGAAGCTGATATTGAAGCTGCCGCTAATATTGATAAAATAGAAGTAGAAATTCACTCTGAAACTACCGGTGGATGGGAATTAAGTAAAGTTTTTACTGAAGGATACGCTGGAGCAAAAAACGCAACTTTTCACGAGCACATTGATATTCCTGCTAATGTAGCTCCAGGCGATTATCATTTGCATATTAAAGTAACCGATAAAAACGGAAACAGCAAAGAAGCCGAATCAAAATTAGCAATCGTGTTAAAAAATCCAGTGGCTGCTTTAGTTTTTACACCCGTAACCGGAACGGGAGTTGAAGGTCATGGCGACCACTTTCATGGTTTAGCAGCAGAAGTTCTTGGAACAGCTGTAACAGTTACGTTTGATGAAAATGGTAATGCTATTTCTGGTGGACATTTACATTTAAATCCTACTGCGATTTACAAAATTGCTCTAAAAACTTATGACAATAAAGGAGCTGAAACTCAGAACAAATTTATTGCTAATGCTACAGCTGCTACAAATTATAAAGCATTTTTAGTAGGTGGAAATTTTGTTTTAAATGCTGCTACAGCCAATGGAACTGGTGCTATTTTCCAACCTCGTGAAGCTACTTATGCTGACGGAACTACAGGGTCTACAACTGCAACTACTTCAACAGGAGTTATAACTTACCTTACGATAGGTACAGATAACAAAGGTGAAAAAGACGTAATTTTTGTAATGCGTAAAGTAAATGCAGGTGTTAAAGCAACTATTACCAGAGCCGATTGGAACCGTGCTGATTATGTAACTGCTTTTGCGGGTTCAAATGAATTAGAATTAAAATTTGAAATTCACGCAGAATAATTCAAAACTACAATTCATGCAAAAACAGATTCTTATACTAAAAATATAAGGATCTGTTTTTCCTATTTAAACTAATCGTTTAGCCTCAATTTTTGATTAAAACATAGTACAGGAATGCAACTTATTTATAAATTTCAACTTTCATTGTTCTTTTTATTTGGTTTTGTCACGTCAACTAATGCGCAAAACAGCACCATTTCAGGAAAAGTAACTACTTATGATGGCACTCCTTTAACAGCTGCGATAGTGACCATCACCAATTCAGGAAAAAGTGTACTAACCAATAGCAATGGTATGTATTTTTTTGATAATATCACTGAAATTAAAACTATCAAAGTGACTTTTAGTGGTTATGAATCAACAAAAATTACGGTTTCAAAAGTGCAAATCGGAACAGTTTTGCCTGACATCAAATTAGTTCCTGAAATAAAAGAATTAGAAGAAGTTGTAGTTTCTGGATCTTATAATGATAAACGAAAAAAAGAAGAATCACTAAATCTTGAAATTGTAAGCCAGAGTTATATTCAGCGTAATTTGGGCGGAAGTTTAATGCAATCGCTTCAAAGAATTCCAGGCGTAAAAACCATTTCTATAGGTTCCGGAAGTTCTAAACCTTTAATTCGAGGTTTGAGCTTTAACCAAGTAGTTGTAGTTGAAAATGGCTTGAAACACGAAGGCCAACAATGGGGTGCCGACCACGGACTCGAAATCGATCAATACAATGTGAGCCGGGTAGAAATTATAAAAGGACCTTCTTCCTTTATGTTTGGTTCTGATGCTATTGGCGGGGCTGTAAATATTCTGCCTGCACCCTTACCGAAACTGCATGCTTTTGGAGGAAATATCGATTTTACTGGAAAAAGCAATAATGCTCAAATTGGTGGTTCGTTTAATCTTTATGGTCGAAATCATAATTGGTTCTTCGATTCCCGCATCACTGCTATGGATTATGCCGATTATCGTGTACCGACCGATAAAGTTCAGGTGTACAATTTTACAGTGCCATTATATAAAAATCATTTGCGTAACACTGCCGGACAGGAATTAGATATTCATACCAGTACGGGCTATGTTTCGGCTAAATTCAAATCTATTTTTCACATCAGCAATGTCAATTCAAAAAGTGGTTTTTTTGCCAATGCCCATGGACTAGAACCTCGAAATGTTGATAACGAATTGCATGATAGCTCTAATCGGGATATTTTAATGCCTTACCAACAGGTGAATCATTTTAAAATAAGTAACACAACAAGTTTCAAAATTGAAACTCATGCTCTGCAAACTCAATTAGGTTTTCAGAAAAACTTTCGTCGTGAATGGAGCCAATATGTCAACCACGGATACATGCCTGCCGTTTATCCTAACGATATGTACGCGTCCGAAAATTTAGAAAGACAATATGATAAAAATACTTTTTTATTTAACCTTAAAGATGAATTTGAGTTAGGTCAACACAAAATTGCAATAGGAGCTAATGTTGAAACCCAAGAAAATCAAATTGGAGGTTGGGGATTTTTAATTCCGGCTTTTAATCAATTCAATACCGGTTTATTCGTTCATGACAAAGTGCAATTAAAAGACGATTGGATGGTAAATGGGGCTTTTCGTTTTGATTACGGGAAAATCAATGTCAAACAATATACTGATTGGTTTCCAAGTCAGGTAGAAATCGATGGTCAGATTACAGAACAATATTTGGATAGAGCCGAAAATTTCAGTCGTGCATTTTCAAGTTTCAACTGGTCTATAGGAACTAATTATAATCCTGGAAAATTAGCTTTGAAAGCCAATGTTGGAACAGGTTTCAGAATGCCAATTGCTAAAGAATTAGCTTCAAATGGTGTAAACTATCATTATTACCGTTATGAAAGAGGAAATCCTGATTTAGATCCCGAACGTTCTTATCAATTTGATTTTGGAATAGAGTGGAAAGAGCAAAAATGGTCAGTTGAATTGACTCCTTTTTATAATTATTTCCCAAATTATATTTACCTAAACCCAACAGCGGAACATGATGTATATTACGGTGCTGGAAATCAGGTTTTTAAATACGAACAAAGTGAAGTCAATCGTTATGGTACAGAATTGCAGTTGCGATATCAGTTTGCACATAATTTGACAGCCGAAGTTTTAGCTGAATATCTTTATACCGTTCAAATATCTGGAGCCAAAGAAGGTTATACTTTACCGTTTTCACCGCCTGCTTCCATACTTACGGGAATTACTTATAATCCAGAAATTAAAAAATTAAGAGATACTTATTTCACATTAGATTACCGTTACACAGCCGAGCAAAACCGTATTGTTCCTCCCGAAAAAATGACACCAGATAGTCATGTTTTTAACCTAGCCGCAGGCACAAAGCTTAAAGTAGGAAAACAAAATATTAACCTGAGTTTACAAGTGCAAAATCTTTTTAATACACGTTATTTAAACCACACCAGTTTTTATCGATTGATTGAATTACCAGAAGCAGGGCGAAATTTTATAGTGTCTGTAAAAATTCCATTTTTAATATCTAAATCTAATTAACAAATCCTATTTCTTATGAAAAACAATTATTTCAAACTTATTTGCTTATTTGCTTTATCCTCATTTGTGCTTTCCTGCAGCAATGATGACGAACAGCAAGCTCAAAAACTAACAATTGATAATATAGAACTTGGACTGGGTAATAATGCAATTGGCGTTATCGGTCAGGATTTTCATTTTAATGCTGAAATTACAGCTAGTGACAAAATAAAAAATGTAGAAATTAAAATAGACCAGATCAATACAGAAACATATTCTAAAGCATGGTCACATCAAATCATCTGGGAGCATTATGCCGGAGCAAAAAATACTGTTGTGCACAAGCATTTTGATATTCCAGCAGATGCTGCAGAAGGAAAATACAGCTTTTTAATTGTTGTAACCGACCAGAATGGGACTAAACTTGAAGACAGGAGAACCATCAATATATATGCTCCAGAAAATCTTCCGCTTGACCTTAAATTTGAATTTGGAATAGATGCTGTTGATTCAGATTTTAACCCAATCAGAGTAATGTATGCACAGCGTAATATTTATGCTAGTGAGTTTTATAAATCAGAAGAACCTATCAACGAAAATGAATTTCTTGCCCCAATTGTAAACATAGCTGCAATAAAGGGAGACGGCAGAATGTATTGTCTGATTATTAATAAAAAGCATAATCACAGACCTGAAACAATAGCATCCATAGATTTCTCGAAAGCTGTTGTAGCTGATTTTTGGGAGCATAAAAATATGACCAAGTCACAGTTTGGCACAAACATGTTTAATTTTGCTACAAATCCAATAACAATACTTTCTCCATCAATTAAAATTGGCGCTACATCTGACAAAAACTTCCCTTCGCCAAATCCCGTTTTAAATTTAAAAAAATGGGAATCAGGTCAATACTATGTCGGCTTAATTTACCACAACACCACCTACAACATGACGTTATTCCATTACGGAGAAATTACAGTGAAGATGAACTAGACTATCATTTAATAAATCACGCTTTATCATAATTCATTCTCCAGTGATTAACGTCGTAAAAACGGCAAACATAGTCTCTGCGACAGATGAAGATTCAACCCAAATACCTACTAGGTCTAATCATAACATTTAATTTTAAACCATTACTTATGAAAAACAAATTCAACAAACTATTATTTTTATTCGCTTTATCAGCTTTTGCTGTATCTTGTAGCAATGATGACGATCACGACCATGAGGATCATTCGGATGACACGGCACAAGAATACAAATACGTGAGAGTATTAGTATCCGATGAAAAAACAGCTGAACTTTCACTTGTTAACCCAGTAGATGCAACGGCAAGTTTTTTTGATGCTAAATTTCCAAAATCGGCACTTTATACTACTGAATCAGGAAGGTTTGCCGGAATCATCCACAGAGCCGATAATCTTGTGGAAACTTTTGACAGCGGATTTGAATTCCACGGCGATCATGTGGATACAAAAGGAACTGCAAAATTTGGTGCTTTAACGGGAGAATCACTTTCACCAACCCATTTCAAAAGTAAATTAGGAGAAATATTGACTTTTAATGATGGTGATGGTACCTTATCTGTAGCTAAGGAATCTGATGTACACACTCCAGGAGCTAAGTTTACCACTATTAATGCTGAGCTTAAAGCACATCACGGTGCTATGGCTAGTTTTACAAATGGTACTTATGCTATTACTGAAAAAGACAATTCTATTGCAGGAACGCTTCCTGAAAAAGTAAAAATTATTGACAATACCGGAAAAACACTTTTTGATGCAAAATTAGTAACTACAGGAATTCACGGAAATGCAACTGATGGAACGTATGCCGTTTTTGGTTCAGGAAGTGGTATTCTAGTAGTAGAAAGCAACGGAAATCAAAAATATATTGCACATCCTGAAGGTTTTGGAACAGCTTGGTTTGGTACAATTTTAGAAACGGCTTATGCAGGAAAATTTGTAGGTTACACCGCTGCAAAAGGGGCTTACTTAATTGATGTGGTTAACAATAGTGTAACTCCTATCATTGAAAACACAAAAATAATGCAATGTAAAGTAAGTTATAATCAAAAGAAACTGGGGGTGCTTTTGCATTCAGGGGAAATTAACATTTTTGATTTAAACAGTTTAAAATCTGATAAAAAAGCAAACATTATTGCTGCAACTGCTGAAAATTCAACCCAAAAACCGCAATTGGAATTAACTGAAAGATTTGCTTACATCACTTCGCCAACTACTGGAGAATTGCTTCAGGTTAATCTTTCGACTTTGGCTATCACGAAAATAAAAACATCTGCTACGCCTTACCGAATCACCATTTTTGGTCATGAAAATAGCGCTGGACACTAATTTTATAATCTAGGAATAATGAAAAGGCATGCAGTTTTGTGTGCCTTTTTTTGAACTAAATTTTAAAATAAATACCGTTAAAATGAAGAATCAACCGATATATTGGTAGTATATGAATAATAATAGGACATCTTTTGAACTATAAATCCCAATCGAAATAAACTTCCAAATGAAACTATCAAAAAAAATTAATGTTTATATCATTTCAGGATTTCTAGGTTCTGGAAAAACAACACTTTTAAACCATTTATTAAAACAATTTAATGAGGAAAAAAATGTAGTTATAGAAAATGAATTTGGTAAAATTAATATTGATGCCACATTAATAAACGGAGCTTTTGAAAATGTTTTTGAACTTACAAACGGTTGTATTTGTTGTTCCATAAACAACCAGTTACTGGAAACCTTAAGCCGAATAGTTTCTTTAGAAAATCAGCCCGATAATTTGTTTATAGAAACTACAGGTATTGCAGATGCAGGCGAAATAGCAGCCCATTTTACCTCTCTTTTTATTGCTAAAGCTTTTGATTTAAAGAAAATTATCACTGTTGTTGATGCTGAGAACTTACTTTTTTATAAAGATTCCAATGTTGAAGTAGAAAAGCAAATTGTTGCTGCTGATTGCGTTGTGATTAATAAATCAACATTAGTCAAAACAGAAATCATAGAAAATATAAAAGATTTTATACAATCCATAAATCCTTATACTACTATTGTTTTGTCTGAAAATGGTTTGCTGGATCGAATGGATTTAGCAACAGAAAATAGTCCCAAAACATTTATTTCTGATGCTATTTATAAATCTAAAAGTATTCATAAAATTAAGACTCTCATGTATGAAACAGAGGCTCTTTTTGATATTCAAAACTTAAAATACGAACTTTTTAGAAACCTCTATTTGTATTACCATCAGATTTATAGAATAAAAGGCTACGTTTTGAATTCAAAAAAGGAAGTTTTTCTAGTGCAGACTACAGGAAAAACAGTAGAAATTAATCCTGTCGAAAATCAAAAAATGACCAAAAGCCAATTGGTTTTTATTGGAAAAGAATTAGAATTAAAAAGCATAGAGCGCTTACTTAAAAGTTCAATTATTAAAAAGAAAAAGTTTCAATCAGTATAAAAATGGAGCAGCTAAAAATTGGAATTCTTACCGTTTCTGACCGGGCTAGTCAAGGAATTTATGAAGATTTATCAGGACAGGAAATTAGAAAAGTGGTAGACAATTACACGAATGACAGCTGTGATTTTGTCTATTGTGTAATCCCCGATGAAAAGGAATTAATATTTGAAAAATTAGTTTATTTATCAGATGTTGAAAAATGCAGTTTGATTTTTACCACTGGTGGAACTGGTCCAGCCTTGCGAGATGTAACCCCCGAAGCGACTGAAAAAGCCTGCCAGAAAATGCTTCCTGGTTTTGGAGAATTGATGCGAAAGGAAAGTCTTTCTTATGTTCCTACAGCCATATTATCAAGGCAAACAGCAGGGATTAGAAACCAAACATTAATAGTCAATCTTCCTGGGAAACCCAGTGCCATTGAACCATGCCTAAAAGTAATTTTTCCAGCAATACCTTATTGTATTGATTTACTAGAAGGCCCATTTATGGTTTGCAAACCAGAAACTATCCAGATTTTTAGACCCAAAAAATAAGTATGATTACAATATCCTTACCTTCAAATACAGAAAAAACATTCGATAAAGAATCAGTTACTTTAGTTGATGTAGCCGAATCTATAAGCCATTCTTTAGCCAAAGAAGTTCTTGTAGCAAATACAAACGGACAAATTATAGATGTAAATACTAGCATTGAAAATAATTCCAAAGTCAATTTGCTGACCTGGAAAGATGACGAAGGCAAAAATGCTTTTTGGCATACTTCGGCTCATTTACTTGGAGCGGCTTTACAAGAATTGTATCCAGGCATACAACTAGGAACAGGACCAGCGATAGAAAACGGATTTTATTATGATGTTGATTTTGGTGAATACAAATTTACCGATGCCGATTTTGGCAAAGTAGAAAATAAAATGCTGGAATTAGCTCAGAAAAAATCAGGCAACATTCGAATAAAAGTTTCAAAAACAGAAGCTGCTGCCTTCTTTACACAAAATTTCAATGCCTATAAATTAGAGCTAATCGAAGATTTGTCTGATGGAAATATTACATTTTATGAGACAGGAAATTTTACCGATTTATGTGTAGGACCTCATATCCCAAACACCTCTTTCATCAAATCAGTAAAACTTACCGCTATTTCTGGAGCTTATTGGCGTGCCAATGAAAAAAACAAAATGCTGACTCGTGTTTATGGTATTTCGTTTCCAAAAAAAATAGAATTGGATCAGTATCTTGATGCTTTAGAAAAAGCAAAACTACGAGATCACCGAAAATTAGGCAGGGAATTAGAACTTTTTTATTTTGACGAGCAAGTCGGAATGGGGTTACCATTATGGGCTCCAAAAGGAGAAGCGTTGCGACAAAACTTAATTGGTTTTCTCAAAAAAATTCAAATGCGAGCCGGTTATCAGCACGTGGCTAGTCCACATATTGGTAAAAAAGAATTGTATGTAACTTCTGGGCATTATGCTAAATACGGTCAGGATGCTTTTCAGCCTATAAAAACACCAGCCGAAAATGAGGAATTCTTTTTGAAACCAATGAACTGTCCGCATCATTGCAAAATATATGCGACTAAGCCCCGAAGCTATAAAGAAATGCCCATAAAGTATGCCGAGTTTGGAACAGTTTATCGTTATGAACAAAGTGGCGAACTGCACGGATTGACCCGCGTTCGAGGTTTTACGCAAGACGATGCTCATATTTATTGCCGACCAGACCAACTTAAAGACGAATTTTTGAAGGTAGTCGATTTAGTGAATCTAGTCTATGGAAAACTAGGTTTTACTGATTTTCAAACACAAATTTCGTTGCGGGATTCTGTAAATAAAGAAAAGTATTTGGGCACTGACGAAATGTGGGATTTAGCCGAAAGTGCTATTATAGAAGCCACACAGGAGCGGGGAATGAAAACAACAACCAAGGAAGGCGAAGCTGCATTTTATGGTCCAAAACTAGATTTTATGGTGCGTGATGCCATTGGCAGAAAATGGCAAATTGGCACCATTCAGGTAGATTATATGATGCCCGAAAATTTTGATTTGACTTACACGGGAACTGATAATACTTTGCACAGACCTGTAATGATCCATCGGGCATTATTTGGTTCTATGGAACGATTTATTGCTCTTCTAATCGAGCATACGGGCGGAAATTTTCCTGTTTGGCTCGCACCGATTAAAGTTATTGTGTTGCCAATTGCATCCAAATACATTTCATATTGTCAGGAAATTGCCAATCAAATTAATGAAGAATTCGATTTGCAGATTGAAGTTGATGAACGTGACGAAAAAATTGGACGCAAAATCAGGGACGCCGAAACCCAAAAAATTCCTTATATGCTCATCGTGGGTGAAAAAGAAAGTGAGGAAAACAAAGTTTCGATTCGAGTTCACGGCGAAGGCGATAAAGGAGCAGTTTTGATTTCAGAATTTATGGAAAACTTTAGAAAAGAACTTAAAATAATTTAAAATGATGAATTGACTCCAGCTTTAGCTGGAGGGATAAAATAAAAATTGTATGTAATGGCTTTAGCCAAAATTTAATCTTTTTGGCTAAAGCCAATTAAAAAACTATTCATTAACCTCCAGCTAAAGCTGGAGGCAATTCAAAAGATACAAATAATAAAAATTGCATTCTAAATGATTTTAAGCGGAAAAGAAATAGCAAAAAAGCTCGGAACAGATATTTCGATTGAGCCATTTGATGAAAGACAACTGAATCCTAATAGTTATAATTTGAGATTGCATGAAGATTTGCTGGTGTATAACAACAGCATTTTAGATATGAAAACGGAGAATAAAACAACTCCGCTTACGATTCCTGAATCTGGATTATTGTTAGAACCTAATAAACTGTATCTGGGCAGAACGGTAGAGTATACTAAAACGCATAATTATGTGCCAATGCTGGAAGGAAGAAGCAGTATTGGACGCTTGGGAATGTTTATCCACGTAACAGCAGGTTTTGGCGATGTGGGATTTGAGGGCTATTGGACACTGGAAATATTTGTCATTCAACCGTTAATTATTTATCCCAACGTTGAAATTTGCCAAATTTATTACCACGCAATCGATGGTGATTTTGAAAGGTACACTAGCGGAAAATATCAAAAAAATGATGGAATTCAGCCGAGTTATTTATTTAAAGATTTTGAAAAATGAGTACAATTAATTTGGAAGAAACGGAGATTTTAAACTTACAGTTTGATAAACGAGGCGGATTACTTCCAGTTGCAGTTCAGGAAACCCAAACAGGGCAATTGCTAATGTTAGCTTCAGTAAATCAGGAAGCATTTGAAGTGACTTTAAAAACCAAGAAAGCAACTTTCTGGAGTACCTCTAAAAACGAAATTTGGACTAAAGGGTTGACTTCGGGAAATACCTTATTGATAGACGAAATCCTTGTTGATTGTGACCAAGACGCTATTGTTTATAAAGTAACACTCGAAAAAGGTGGCGTTTGCCACACTTATAATACGCAAGGCAAAAACAGAAAAGCCTGTTTTTACCGAAAATTAGATTTAGAAAAGAATCAATTATATTTTTTAGAAAAATGAAAAATGAAAATCACCAAAAAGCCGATGCACTTGGCGACAACCATATTGGCACATCAGTAAAAACGCCTTTGCGTAGCGATGCTTTTGTTAAAACGGATGATCAAAAAATAGAAGCCATATCCTTTCATTATCAAAAAATAATGGAAGAATTAGGTTTGGATTTGACCGATGACAGCTTAAGTGGTACACCGTATCGAGTAGCAAAAATGTATGTAAAAGAGCTTTTCTCAGGATTAGACCCCAAAAACAAACCCAAAATTTCAGTTTTTGACAATAAATACGAATACAACAAAATGCTTGTTGAAAGCAATATTACTTTTAACTCTTCCTGTGAACATCATTTTTTACCCATTGTTGGCAAAGCCCACATTGGTTACATTTCATCAGGTAAAGTAATTGGACTGTCAAAAATGAATCGAATTGTACAATATTTTGGGAGAAGGCCTCAAGTGCAGGAACGAATGACAATGCAAATTTTTAACGAATTGAAAACGGCATTGCAAACTGATGATGTGATTGTGGTGGTTGAAGCGGAGCATTTGTGCGTTTCTACCCGTGGTGTAAACGACAAATCTAGTAAGACAACTACGCTGGAATATGGCGGACAATTTAGCGATACGCAAATTAGAAATGACTTTTTTAAAATGATCTAAATGACACAGAAAGCCACTACAATTCTAAAAGAAAACGGACTCAAAATCACCCAAAATAGATTGGATGTTTTGTCTGTTTTTCTAGGTTCTGAAAAGGCTTTTACGTTATTGGATTTAGAAAAAATATTTCATTGTCAGCACGACCGATCCAGCATTTTTAGAAACTTACAAACCTATTTCGAGAAAGGAATTATTCAAAAATTTTGCAATGCATCTGGCACTGCCGTGTATACCCTTAATTTGCATAAACCCAATTGCAATGGCAAATCTTATTTTAAATGTAACGATTGTGAAACGGTGGTTTCGTTACCTAATTTACCATCAGAATATCTAGAATTATTAGGCAAAAACAAAATAGAAACAATGAATCTCTTGATTGAAGGAACTTGCGAAAAATGTCAAAAAAGTAAACAATGAAAACTACTATTTGCAGGGAAGCCCATTTTAATGCTTGCCATAGAATGCATAATCCAAATTGGACAGATGAAAAAAACCGGAGCGTTTTTGGAATTTGCAACAACAAAAATTATCACGGACACAATTATAGATTGATTGTTAAAATTACTGGTGAGATTGATCCTGAAACTGGTTTTATTATGAATCTTTTAGAATTAGGAAAAATCATAAAAGAGGAAATTGAAGACCGTTTTGACCATAAAAATCTAAATCTTGATTGTCCAGAGTTTAAGAATAAAATGGCTTCTACTGAAAATTTTGCCTGGGTAATATTTGGAATTTTAAAACCATTGCTTCCGCAAGGAAATCAATTGGCAATTACACTTTATGAAACGGATAAAAATTTTGTTGAAATTGGGGAATAAAAAAACTATTAAAAATATTTTTTAAATTAAATTTAATGCAACTATGTTGCATTAAATAAAAATAAAAGTACATTTGTAAAACAATCCAAAAACACATCCATTTAATACCTAAAATATGTTACTAGCAGAAAATTTAACTAAAAAATACGGCGACCAAGTTGCGCTAAATTCCTTAAATATTAACATCAAAAAAGGAGAAATTTTTGCTCTTTTAGGTCAAAATGGAGCAGGAAAAACAACCACTATCAATTTGTTTTTAGGTTTTATTGAACCTACTGAAGGCGAATTGAAAATCAACGGAATTTCGGTTGCTAAAAATGCACAGGAAACTAAAAAATATGTTGCTTACATTCCAGAAACGGTAATGCTTTACCCAAATCTGAGTGGCATAGAAAATTTAAATTATTTTTCCTCATTAGCCGGATTTAAATATTCTAATAATGAATTAGCTTATTTTTTGAATAAAGCAGGATTACAAACTCAATCACATCATTTAGATTTAGGCGGTTACTCTAAAGGAATGCGACAAAAAGTGGGTATCGCCATTGCTATTGCAAAACATGCAACAGTATTACTCTTAGATGAACCTACAAGCGGTTTAGACCCAAAAGCTTCCAATGAATTTTCTAAAATTCTCAAAGAATTATCAGCAGAAGGGACAGCTATTTTAATGGCAACACACGATATTTTTAGAGCTAAAGAAGTTGCCACACATATTGGAATTATGAAACAAGGAAATTTAGTATCGGTTATTGATGCCAAAGACATTTCGGCTAATGAACTTGAAGAACTGTATTTACAAACGGTATAAAAGGAAAGAAACCATTTCCATAAGACAAAACAAATGAAACAATTTTTTATTTTTTTATTTCTATTTACCGCTACATATACTGTACAATCCCAACAAATTACAGGAAAAATAACTGATAGTAATTCTAACAAAGCTATTGTAGGAGCTACAGTCAAATTACTCAAAACAGATCAAGAAACCACTACAGATCAAGAGGGAAATTTTACACTTGAAGGCAAAGGGATGCTGGAAATTTCGTTTACGTCTTATAAAACTTTGCGAGTAAAATCTACTTCTGAATTTCTTACTATTGCAATGGAATCCAATTCGAATGAATTGCAAACCGTAGAGATTATTGGTCTTTCTACCAGAAAATACAACAGTGATTATTCTTTTTCTGCAACAAAAACCGCTGCACTTAATAAAGATATTCCCCAATCTATTGCAACAATAACTAAAGAATTGATTGTAGACAAAGGGGCATTTTATCTTGCTGATGCTGTAAAAATGGCTAGTGGCGTAATTCCGGCAAGTTATTACAATCAATATACCATTCGAGGAATAAGCCAAAATGAAGAAGGTCAAATTATTAACGGCATGCGAACCCGCCAAAATTACTTTTTACAACCATTAACCAATAATATAGAACGAGTTGAAGTGATAAAAGGACCTTCAAGCGCGACTTTTTCATCAGTTGATCCAGGAGGAAGTATCAATATGGTTACCAAAAAACCATTGGCAATTGACCGAAAAGAAGTGAGTTTAAGTGCGGGTAGTTTTAGCACTTTTAGAGGAAGTATTGATTTTACAGGACCATTAAACGAGTCCAAAACATTCTTATACAGATTAAATGGAGCGTATCAGGAGGGAAAATCTTTTCGAGATTTAGTGGGTAATAAATCGTTTTTAATTTCTCCATCTTTCAGTTATATCCCAAATGAAAAAACTGCAATCAATACCGAATTGATTTTAAGTAATATGAATGGTAATTTAGATCGAGGACAACCTATATTTGGTGCTATTGCTGGTGTTACTCGTTTAGACAGTAGTCCTATAAGTCTTAATTTGGTAGCACCCAATGATTTTTTCAAATCGAAAGATTTGGTGTTTATGACGAGTCTGGCACATAAATTTACTTCTAAAATAGGTTTCAATGCTTCGTATATGAAACAATCATGGACAGAAGATCTTCAGGAACATAGAACCACAAATGCCTTTGCGGTTGATATGAATAATATGCCTGTAAGCAGTTTAGCAATGATGCAATTTGTACAACGTCAGCAATACTGGAATATTGATAATTTAAGCAGCTATTTTAATTTTGATCTAAAAACAGGGCCATTCAGCCATAAATTACTTTTGGGATATGATTTAAGCAGTTGGAACAAAACCAAAGGCGGTGGACAAAATGCTGCAAGAGGTTATTTATTAAAAGATGGAACGGTGGCCAGCTCCTATGTGGTAGCAAATGCAGAAAATTATCAAACCATAACTGTAGACGGAGTGGTTATGCCAAAACCCAATGTGAACTATTTTAGTCTAAATAATCCATCTTATACTATTAGAAATGCAGAAGATTATACGTTGAATGTTAGAACTGCACTACCATCAGCACTAACCACTACCAATGCTATTTACATTCAGGATCAAATTCAGTGGGAAAAATTTACTTTTTTATTGGGACTAAGAAAAGAATGGTTTGAAGACATTACCAATTATGAATCCAACAATGAACTTACTGTTAAAAAGGAAGCTTTATTGCCTCGAATAGGAATTACTTATGCCATTAACGATGCTGTAAATATTTACACCACTTATCTTGAAGGCTATCAGCCACAATCCAACACCGTAAGTTTGATGCCGCAAACGGGTTCATTACCAGCTGGAAGTTTGTTTGCTCCATTAGAAAGTAACTTAAAGGAATTAGGACTAAAAACTACTTTTTTGAATCATACAATGAGTTTTAACGCTGCGGTTTATGAAATCAACCAGCTTAACATTCTAATGAACGCCAATGATCCTATCCAGCCCGATTTATTAGTAACCCGAGGTTCAGAACGCAGTCGTGGTTTTGAGTGTGATTTAGCAGGCTACATCACTTCAAACTGGCAAATTAATGCTTCTTACAGCTATATTGATGCTAAAATTACTAATGATAATAATGTTGCTTTAATAGGAGCAAGAAAACAAAATACTCCAAAAAACAGTGCTAACCTTTGGACTCGTTACAATTTTGATAGCGCAACGGCTTTAAAAGATTTAGGAGTTGGTTTTGGAATCCAATATCAAAGCAGCAAAATCCCTTGGTTTACCAGAGATTTTGTACTTCCTGATTTTACGGTTTTTGATGCAGCGATTTATTACAAACCCAATAAAAGCAATATGCAAGTTGCTATTAATGCAGGAAACTTGTTCAATAGAACCTACTGGTTGGGAGCTCAAAATTATTTGCGTCTATTTCCAGGAATGCCTCGAAACGTAAATCTTACCATAACTTATAAATTTTAATCTGTAACTATGCCACTACAACAAGTATTTTTAGTAGCTAAATATTTTAGAAAAACAGTTTTCAAAAACACCGCAATTGTTATACTTGCTGGATTTATTGCCATTTTGCTTGCCTATGCTATTTTTTTAGGTTGGAACAATTATGTCAATCAAAACGAAACCAGCCAAAAATACCAGCAACAATCTTATCAAGACTGGCTCAGCAATCCGGATAAAAATCCACATCGTATGGCGCATTATGGTAATTTTGCTTTTCGCGAAAGCAGCCCTTTAAGTGTGTTTGAATTCGGAATGGAATCTTTTTTTGGAAATGCTATATTTTTAGAAGCGCACAAGCAAAATACAGCTAATTTTTCTGAAGCAAGTTTCTCGAATAGTATGCTGCGTTTTGGAGAAATAAGTACTGCAATGGTTTTTCAAATTTTACTTCCGCTGCTTATTTTCTTTCTTGGTTTTAACACAATTGCCGCCGAAAGAGAAAACGGAACTTTAAAACTACATCTGAGTCAGGGAATCAACTGGAAACAGCTTTTATTAGGGAAAATGCTTGGTATTGCCAGTATTTTGATGATGCTTTTTGTGCCTGCTCTATTGCTAATTATTTTGATTTGGTTTCTTTTACAAAATTTCACTATCACATTAGATGAAACTTTGAAGATGATCCTATTTATGGGATTTCATTTTATTTATTTGTTGTTTTTTTGTGTTATTGCTGTTCTGGTTTCTGCTGCAAGCAAGACTTCTAAAAAAGCTCTGATTTCATTAATAGGGATATGGTTGTTGTTTACCATTATTTTGCCAAGAGGTACTCAGGCTCTTGGTGCTTATTTTTATGAAGCTCCTTCAAAAGTACAGTTCAACAGTCAGATAGAAAACGATATTATTAAAGCAGGAGACAGTCATAATCCAGATGATTTACACTTTAAAACTATTAAAGATTCGTTGTTGAGATTGTATAAAGTAGACTCAGTTAAAAAATTACCGTTTAACTACAGTGGTTTTATTATGACCGAAGGCGAAAAAATTAGCTCTAAAATTTACAACAAACATTTAGATACTTTATTACAGGTTTATGCCAAACAAAATCGTTTTTCAAAAGCTGTTTCTTTTTTGAATCCATACATCGCCATCAAAAATTTATCGATGGGATTGTCTAATACTGATTATGATTCTTATATCAATTTCCAAAAACAAGCCGAAGCCTATCGTTATGGAATGGCGCAAAAAATGAATGGGCTACAAATGAAATACATCAGTAATGAAAAACAAAAACCTACTGATAAACCCTATATCATTGATAAAGATCATTGGGCTGAGGTATCTGAGTTTCACTACAAACCCACTGGTATTTTACAGGTATTGAAAAATGAGATTATTTCGATTATTTCCATCTTTTTTTGGATCATTCTGCTGTATATAATACTCAAAACAGCTTCTAAAAACCTAAAAGCAATCTAATATGTTCGCATTACTATTTAAAAATTTCTTTCGCTCAAAAGGCACTAAAATAGGATTACTATTTTTATTTCTCTTAGGTATTATCAGCCTTTTAATTGGACAACAATACCAAGAAAAACAGCAAAAAAACAGTACTGATGTTATTCATTATCAAAAAGAGCATATTGCCAGAAACGCAAAATTTCATCAGGACGAAATGGGGCTTTTGCTTTATTATCTTAAATTTTCATTAGTCAATACCAATATTCCCATCAATAGTTTAGCCATTGGGCAGCGTGATGTAAATCCTTCTATACAGTCTGTTACAATTCGTGGTTTAGAAGCTCAGAAATACGATTCCGAACTGAATAATCCTAACAACCTTTTGTTAGGAAATATTGATTTTAGTTTTGTCTTAATCTATCTTTTCCCACTGATGATTATCGCTTTTACGTACAACATCATCTCAGAAGAGAAAGAAAGCGGTACCTGGAAAATTGTGGTTGTCCAAAGCAAAAACACATTTCTACATATTGTCAAATTATTTTACATCAGAATTCTGACCATTCTTGCTCTTCTTTCTGTTGTGCTTCTCATTGCTGTTTTTTATTTAAATATTCCTTTAGATAGCGCCTTTTTTGCTTTTTATGGATTAAGTGTTTTGTACATTCTTTTTTGGTTTGCAAGTTGTTTTTACATTGTGTCTTTACAAAAAAGTTCCAATTTCAATGCGGTTATTCTCCTTACCATTTGGCTCATTTTAATTGTGGTTTTACCCGCCAGCATCAACACTTATTTAGTGAATAAATATCCTGTTCCAGAAGCTTTAGAGCTGACCTTAAAACAGCGTAATGCTTATCATGAAAAATGGGATATGGATAAAAAACCCACTGTAGACAAGTTTATGAGTCATTACCCACAATTTAAAAATTATTCATTACCAAATACTGAATTCAATTGGCTTTGGTATTATGCTATGCAGCAAATGAGTGATGATGAATCTCGTGTCCAATCCAGTGAATTAGTCGCAAAACTAATACAAAGAAATAGCGCCAGTCAAACCATTGCACAATACATTCCTACTTTGCATGCTCAAATTCAACTAAACGAAATTGCCAAAGCCGATTTAGGAAACCAACTTTTATTTTTGAAAGCAACGGAAGATTTCCACGAAAAATTACGCTTGTATTTTTATCCTAAAATCTTTGACAATGCAGCTGTAAACAAAGAGAATTGGGATAAATTTAAAGTAGAACGTTTTAATGACACTTCTATAATTAATTTTACAAAAACACTCTTGCCTTTATTGATTTTTAATGTGGTTTTAATCCTTTTAGGTTGGTTTAATTTTAAACAAAAAAAAGAACAATCCTTTTAATTATCTTATGAAAAAATTACCCGTAACTGTATTGTCTGGATTTTTGGGTGCAGGAAAAACAACCTTGCTCAATCATATTTTGCACAACAAAGAAGGCTTAAAAGTAGCCGTGATTGTTAACGATATGAGTGAAGTTAACGTTGATGCCCGTTTGGTTAAAGACGAAATGACATTGTCCCGCACCGAAGAGAAATTAGTCGAAATGAGCAATGGCTGTATTTGTTGCACGCTTCGAGAAGATTTGATGGTCGAAGTTGAAAAATTAGCCAAAGAAAACCGTTTTGATTATTTACTCATTGAAAGTACAGGTATTAGCGAACCCATTTCAGTAGCGCAAACCTTTACTTTTGTAAATGAAGATGAAAACATCGATTTGTCTCGTTTTAGTTATATTGATACAATGGTAACAGTGGTGGACGCTTTTAATTTTTTTAAAGATTTTGGCTCGGCTAAAACGCTAGAAGATATCAAAGCGACCAATATTGAAAATGACAATCGAACCATTGTAAATTTATTAGTGGATCAGGTAGAATTTGCTAATGTAATTGTCCTTAATAAGACCGATTTAGTTACCCCAAAAGAATTAGAAATTCTAAAAGCTTCAGTTCATAAATTAAATCCTTCGGCAAAAATAATTGATGCTGTTATGGGGAAAGTTGCGCCAAAAGAGATTTTAAATACTGGTTTATTCAATTTTGAAGAAGCAGAAACTTCCGCTGGCTGGATACAAGAACTAGAAGGAATTCATACACCCGAAACTGAAGAATACGGCATAAACTCTTTTGTTTTTAGAAATGAAAAACCTTTTCATCCTTATCGTTTTTGGAATTTTATCACACAAGATTTTCCGCAAACCATCATCCGTAGCAAAGGATTATTTTGGATTGCTTCCAGACCTGATCAAGCCATCAATTGGAGCCAGGCGGGTGGTTCTATGAAAGCCGAAAGCGCTGGCGTTTGGTGGGCAAGCATGCCATTAAGCGAACGTATGAACTTCAATAATTTTGTTGAAAATCAAGAAATCATCGAAGAACGCTGGACTTTAGATTATGGTGATCGTCTTAACGAACTGGTTTTTATTGGCATTGCATTAAGCGAAAAAGAAGTGCGAAAACAACTCGAAAAATGCCTTTGTACTGCCGATGAAATTATGGATTTACAAGATGGATTTTTTTCGAACAAAGATCCTTTCCCTATCCCGAGAGCTACTGCCCAAAAAGGTGAAACAGCTTTTCTAAACGATTAATTTTTTATTTGGTTTTACTCGCTAAAAACGATTCATTAAAAAAAATGAATCGTTTTTTTATAAAAATACATTGTTAATCAAATATTATTTTTAGATTTGTCTAAATTTAATTTAATAGTTGTGAAAAAATATATTTTCTTAGTTCTAATTCTGCTTTCTTTTACTGCTTTCAGCCAAAACAAAGGCACAATTTCAGGTGTTATTTCCATTGATTCTGATAAGATTGCCGCATTAAAAATAACCTTAAATAACGATCAGTTGACAACTTATAGTGATGCCAACGGATTTTATGAATTTAAGGATGTGCCTTTTGGAACACATAAAATCACGGTTTCGGGTATGGCAATTCAAACCACAAAAAAATCAGTTACTGTTAAAAATGAAGAATCCTATTCCGTCGATTTTGATTTGACTAATTTTCAAAATAATTTGAATGAAGTAGTGGTAACGGGTACAAAAACTTTTAAACGAAAAACTGAAAGTCCTGTAATTGTAAATATACTCAACAGTAAAATGCTGGATAATCTGCAAGTTTGTAATTTATCCGAAGGATTGAAATTCCAACCTGGTTTACGTGTAGAAACCGATTGCCAAACCTGTAATTACACCCAGTTACGAATGAATGGATTAGCGGGTGGATATTCGCAAATTTTGATTAATGGAAGACCTATTTTCAGTCCATTAATGGGGTTGTACGGTATGGAACAACTGCCTGTAAATATGATTGAACGGATTGAAGTGGTGCGAGGCGGAGGTTCTTCTCTATACGGTTCTAGCGCTATTGGCGGAACGGTAAATGTGATTACAAAGATTCCTAAAAGAGATGCTTTCGAAATCAATTCTACCTATTACAACATCAACGGAAAAAGCAATGATTACAACCTGAATGGGAATGCCACATTAGTAAATGAAAATAAAAATGCTGGTGTTTCCTTGTTTATGAGTCATCGTGAACGAGAGCATTATGATGCCAATGGCGATAATTTTTCTGAAATTCCTTTAATCGAAAACAACTCTGTGGGAGCGAATTTCTTTTTCTTACCAACAGAAAATCAGAAAATAGAAATGAGTATTAGCAACCTCAACGAATACCGTTTTGGAGGGGAAATCACCGACAAACCGGCTTATTTAACACAACAATCTGAGGAACGAAAACACAAAATCTGGTTAGGAAGTTTGGATTACCAAATCAATTTTAACGATGACAAAAGTTCGTTGATTGCTTATGGTGCCTGGCAAAATACCGATAGAAAACATTACACTGGTATTTTTCCTGATGAACCTGCTGAAATTGAAAATCATTTAATAAATCCTCCTTATGGTATTTCTACCACTCAAACATTACAAGGTGGATTACAATTCAATCATAAATTAAATGATTTTTTAAAAGGAACTAACGTACTTACTTTTGGAACCGAATATATTTCGGATAAGGTTTTTGACGAAATTACGGCTTACAATTATTTGGTAGACCAACATACCAAAGATTTTGGAACATTCATACAAAGTGATTGGGCTATTTTACCTAGTTTGGATTTGCTTTCGGGCGCACGCTTAGACAAACATAATTTAGTGGATAAAGTTATTGTCAGTCCAAGATTAGCTTTGCTTTACAAATACAAATCGGAAACGCAATTTCGTTTGAGCTACGGAACTGGTTTTAGAGCGCCACAAGCTTTTGATACTGATTTGCACATTGCCTTTTCTGGTGGCGGAATTTCAAGAGTGATTTATGATCCTAATTTAAAAGAAGAGCGTTCTAAAAGTTTTAGCGGTTCGATAAATTATGACAAAGCAACCGAAAACTTCATTGCTGGTTTTACGCTCGAAGGTTTTTACACACGTTTAAAAGATGCTTTTGTTCTGGAAAATATTGGCGAAGATGAATTTGGTGAAGTTTTCGAAAAGCAAAATGGATCGGATGCTATAGTAAAAGGAATTACGTTGGAATTACGTGCTAATTTCAATCGAAAATTACAACTGGAAGCAGGTTATACCGTACAAACCAGCCAATATGCCGAAGCCGTAACTTACATTGATGGCGTTGCTCCTACAAAGGATTTTTTAAGAACACCCAATCAATACGGTTTTGCAATGGCAACTTTTACGCCAACCAAGCAATGGAATATGAACCTGAATTATGTGTACACAGGAAAGATGAAAATTGCTCATTTTGCTGGTGCTCCTAATCAAACTGTAGACGAAATGGTGACTACAAGAGCTTTTTCGGAACTGAATTCTAAAGTGGGGTATACCATTAAAAGTAAAAAACTAGGTTTTGATTGCGAAATTTATGGTGGTCTGAAAAATATTTTTAATGCTTATCAATCTGATTTTGATTTGGGAAAAAATCGTGATAGTAACTATGTTTACGGTCCTGCGCAACCCAGAACAGCTTTTATTGGATTAAAATTATTCAATTAAACCCTAAAACAACTCTAGAATTTATATTTTTGAGAAGAATTCGCTTCCAATCCTATGAAACACTTCCATTATATTTTTACTGGTTCTGGTTTAGCCGCTTTAATGACGGTCTATAAAATGGTACAATCCGAAAAATATAAGGATAAAAGCATTTTATTATTGGATGACAATTCAAAAAAAACAAATGACAGAACCTGGTGTTTTTGGGAAAAAGAAGATTCAATTTGGGAATCTATCGTTTCAAAAAAATGGAATTATGCCTTGTTTGCCAATGAAAATTTTAATCGAAATTTAGACTTACAACCGTATCAATACTATAAAATTCAAGGATTGGATTTTTATAATTTTGTTTTCGAATTGCTTTCGAAACAAGAAAATATCACTTTTTTAAACGAAAAAGTAACGGATATTAACGAACTGGAAAACCACGTTTTTGTTGCTAGCGAAAACAATTCGTTTACCTGCGATCAGGTTTTTAATAGTATTTACAATAAAGCAGCCGTTGTCCAACAAACGAAATTTCCAGTATTGCAACAGCATTTTATTGGTTGGAGTATAAAATCAACCGAAGCCGTTTTCAATCCGGAACAAGCCACTTTTATGGATTTTTCGGTTCCCCAAAAAGGTAATACGCGATTTATGTATGTTTTACCAGTTTCTAAAAACGAAGCGCTGATAGAATACACGCTTTTCTCTGCTGAACTTTTAAAACAAGAAGAATACGAATCGGAAATTGAAAATTACATTCAGAAACTAGGCATTCAAAATTTCGAAATAACCGAAAAAGAACAAGGCAGCATCCCAATGACCTGCTATCCTTTTTGGGAAAAAAACAGCAAACGCGTACTCAACATTGGTACAGCAGGCGGATGGACCAAAGCCAGTACGGGTTATACTTTTAAAAATTCGGATAAAAAATCGTCGCAATTAATTGCCTTCCTTCAACAAGAAACGGATCTTAGAAAATTCCACCGTAAAAATAAATTTTGGTTTTACGACTTACTTTTGTTGGATATTCTGGACCGACAAAACGAATTGGGTTCTCGTATTTTTTCTTCGATGTTTAAAAACGGAAATCCCGCTTTGATTTTCAAATTTCTGGACGAAGAAACATCATTCATCGAAGACATCAAAGTCATTTTAAAATGTCCTAAAATGCTTTTTATAAAAGCATTATTCAAATCGGGACGCTATTTTAGATCTGTTTAAAATTCATCAAAATTAATTTCCCCAAACTCTACAGGGTGTAATTTTGATGAATTTTTAAGAAATTTTTCACCCTTTAGGGAAGGGGAAAAAGAAAATTTCTTTTTTAAAATAAATTTAAACAAGCTTTTATAGTTTTCGAAAATGACTATTAAACTATAACAAAACTTTATAATCCGAGCCATTTAGTTCGGTAGATTCTTCGTAACTTTGCCTATTCAAAAATTACAAATTAAAATACAAAAGATATGTATCCACAAGAAATGGTAACTCCAATGCAAGCTGAATTAACTACAGCTGGTTTTCAAGATTTACATAGTGCTCAAGATGTTGAAAACGCTATCAAAGCCGAAGGAACAACATTAGTTGTTGTAAACTCTGTTTGTGGTTGTGCTGCAAGAAACGCACGTCCGGGAGCAAAATTGAGTTTAGAAGGTGCTAAAAAACCAGATCATTTAATCACTGTTTTTGCAGGAGTTGATAAAGAAGCAGTAGATGCTGCAAGACAACATATGTTTCCTTTTCCTCCATCATCACCATCTATGGCTTTGTTCAAAAACGGAGAATTGGTTCACATGTTAGAGCGTCACCACATTGAAGGTCGTCCAGCTGAAATGATTGCTGAGAACTTGCAAGATGCTTACAACGAATATTGCTAATATTTAACCACAAAAAGCACTAAATTTTACGCAAAGTTCGCAAAGATTTTAACCGCAGATTCACAGATTTTTTAATGTGAATTTGCGGTTTGTTTTTTTAACCATTTAGAATTTGACATTTAACCGCTAAGCTCGCAAAGTTTTACGCAAAGGATACAAAGATAAAAAAACATACAATAACACTAAACTTAATTGCCTTAATGGTTTATTTTAAAAAAAAACCTTGCGACCTTTGCGTAAAACTTTGAGAATTTTGTGGTTAGAAAAAAAATTAAGGAGCAGGATTAGGAATTGCTGCATGAACCGCATTAATTTCCTTGACAATTTCTTCTGAAAGCACAATATCAATTGAAGCAATATTTTCTTTTAATTGTTCCAAAGTTGTTGCTCCTATAATATTACTGGTTACAAAAGCTTGTTGGTTTACAAAAGCCAAAGCCATTTGGGCTGGTGACAAATTCTGTTTTTTAGCAATTGCAACGTATTGCGTTGTTGCTTCTGTACTTTGTTCGCTGCTGTATCTGGAAAATTGTGGAAACAACTTAATTCTGGCATTTGGATGACTTTCGCCTGTTAGAAATTTACCCGAAAGCACACCAAAAGCCATTGGTGAATAAGCAAATAATCCGACATTTTCTCGTGTACAAATTTCGGCAGAACCCACTTCAAATTGACGATTTAGTAAAGAATATGGATTTTGAACCGTTTTTATTTTTGGTAAATTATTGTACTTGCTTTCTTCCAGAAAACGCATAATTCCCCAGGGTGTTTCATTTGAAAGTCCGATGTGTTTTATTTTTCCTTCTTTGATAAAACCCTCTAAGGTTTCTAAAACCAATTGGATATTATCTTCCCAGATATCTTCTTGAACCACAAATCCCCTTTGTCCAAAGAAATTGGTTTTTCGCTCTGGCCAATGCAATTGGTACAAATCAATATAATCCGTTTGTAAACGCTGCAAACTTTTATCCAAAGCATATTTTAAACTCGCAGGCGAAAAATCAATTTTGTCGCGCATGTAGCCAAAATTAGGATTGGGTCCAGCAATTTTGGAAGCCAAAACAATTTCTTCTCTTTTGCCTGATTTTTTAAACCAGGTTCCTAGAATTTTTTCGGTACTTCCATAAGTTTCTTCACGTGCTGGTATTGAATACATTTCGGCAGTATCAAAAAAATTAATACCATTAGCTACAGCATAATCCATTTGAGCATGTCCATCCGCTTCGGTGTTTTGTTGCCCAAAAGTCATTGTCCCAAGGCATATTTTACTCACTTTTATATCCGTATCGGGCAAAGTAGTGTATTTCATTTTATCTATTCAAAAGGTTAAAAAAGTAAAGTTACAAAGGTTTGTAAGAATTATTTAAATCAGAAAGGTCCGAAGCAGTACTTCGAACCTTTTTTAACTTTTATTTAATGTCTGTTTAGTTAATTTCGTTTAACATATCAGCAATTTCGTCTAATCTTGGTGTTAATATAATTTCGATTCTACGGTTTTTTGCTTTTCCTTCGGCAGTTTCATTAGTAGCTAAAGGCGAAAATTCTCCTCTTCCCGCAGCAGTCAAACTCTTTTTGTTAATCGCTTTGTTTTCACTCAAAATGGCAACAATGGCTGTTGCTCTTTTAGTTGATAAATCCCAGTTATCAGCAATTGGACCTGAACCTCCATAAGGATCATTATCGGTATGCCCTTCAATAAGTACTGAAATATCTGGATTATCGCCTAAAACTTTTCCTAATTCCACCACAGCCTTTTTACCTTCAGAACCTACTGACCAGCTTCCAGAATTGAAAAGCAATTTGTTTTCCATAGAAACGTAAACTTTTCCGTTTTTTTGTTCTACAGTCAGTCCTTTTCCTTCAAATCCATTTAAGGCTTTTGATAAAGTTTCTTTCAGTTTTAGCATTGTCGCTTCTTTAGCAGCAATCATATCTTCCAGTTCTTTCAAACGTTGTGAGTTTTTGTTTAAACGTTCTTGTTCGATTGACAATGCTTTTTGTTTTGCTTCTAGTTCAGCTAATAAATCGCGATTTTTTTTCAGGTTGGCTTGTAAAGATTCGTTGCTGTTTTTTTCCAGCGCTTTGTATGAATCTTCCAAAAGAGCCATTTTTTCATTCAACGCTTTTTGGTCAGCCGTCAATTTATCACGTTCTGATTTTAGTTTGCTTAAATCTTTTTCTAAAGCATCCTGTTTTAATTCTAATTTGTTTTTATCTTTTAAAAGATCAGCATTTTCATCAGATAAGCGTCTATTTTCTTTTTTTAAATCAGTGTATTTGTTTTCTATATCAGTGTATATTTTTTTCGAAACACAAGAAGTAGAAAGTGCTATGACTAACAAACCTAAGGAGATTTTCTTTATCATTTTTATTTAATTTTATTTGAATCTAATTGTTTTTTGACATTGACATTGCCATTGACATTAATCTATTCTATATCTACAAGAACGGGACAATGGTCAGAATGTTTTGCTTCGGGCAAAATAAGTGCTCTTTTGATTCTGTCTTTCATAGGTTCGCTCACTAAACAATAATCAATTCGCCAACCTTTGTTGTCTGCTCTTGCTGTTTTAACGCGAACCGTCCACCAGGTATAATGATGAGGTTCTTTGTTTAAATGACGAAAACTATCAATAAATCCATTTTTCAAAAAGAGGTCTAACCAAGAACGCTCTTCGGGAAGAAAACCTGAAACTTTAGCGTTTCTAATAGGATCATGAATGTCGATAGCTTCGTGACAAATATTGTAATCTCCACAAATAACAAGATTCGGAATTTCCTGTTTCAAATTAGTAATATAGCTTTGGAAATCATCCATAAACATAAATTTATGACTCAATCTTTCAATATTAGTTCCAGAAGGCAAATAAAGACTCATTACTGAAAAATCATCAAAATCTACACGTAGCGTTCGTCCTTCAAAGTCCATGTGCTCAATTCCTGTGCCATAAACTACATTATTTGGTTTAATTTTGGATAAAATAGCAACGCCACTATAACCTTTTTTTGTAGCTGGAAACCAGTAATGATATGGGTAACCTGCTAACTCAAAGTCCATCAACGGAAGTTGTTCTGGCGTAGCTTTAATTTCCTGAAGACAAACCACATCGGGTTTTGCTTGTTCTAACCAATTAATAAATCCTTTTGAAATTGCAGCTCGAATTCCATTAACATTATAGGATACAATTCTCATTTGTTTCTTTTTTTTGATTTTCAAAAATACTAAAAAATAAAACGGATAAGCTATAAAAAGCGAAAATCAAATAAGGCTCATAGCGGGATAATCGAGTTTTTTTCTATCTTTGTTTTTCGCTCAAAAAATAAAAAATAGATGGGTTTAGTTACCGCCAAAGAAGTTGCAAAAGCAATTAATGTTGAGAAGTACGGGGTCTTAGGGACTTTTTCCGGTTGGTTATTAATGAAGGTACTCAAGATCTCTACCCTAAATAAAGTTTACAATCGCAATAAAAATTTAAAAGAAATTGATTTTTTAAACGGAATAGTCAATGACTTACAAATAAAATTTGAAATTCCAGAAGAAGATTACAAACGCTTGCCTAAAGATGGAGCTTATATTACTATTTCAAATCATCCGCTTGGAGGAATTGATGGTATTTTGTTGTTGAAATTAATGTTGGAAAGAGAGCCTAATTTCAAGATTATTGCTAACTTTCTTTTGCATCGAATAGCCCCGTTAAAGCAATATATTATGCCAGTGAATCCTTTTGAAAATCATAAGGATAAAAAATCGAGTGTTTTAGGAATAAAAGAAACTTTACGCCATTTAAGTGATGGAAAACCACTTGGGATGTTTCCAGCAGGAGAAGTGTCGAGTTATAAAGACGGTCAACTTATTGTAGATAAACCATGGGAAGAAGGAGCAATCAAAGTTATTAGAAAAGCTCAGGTACCTGTTGTTCCTATTTATTTTCATGCTAAAAACAGTCGTTTGTTTTATATGCTTTCTAAAATCAGTGGAACTTTACGCACGGCAAAATTGCCATCGGAACTTTTTAGTCAAAAAAACCGTGTGATTAGAGTGAGAATTGGAAAACCAATCTCGGTAGCTGAGCAAAATGAGTATGAAACGATAGAAGCTTATTCTGAATTCTTGAGAAAGAAAACATATATGCTGGCTAATCCTTTTGAAAAAGAAAGTAAATTACTAACACCATCAAATCTAAAAATTACAAGAAATCCTAAGGAAATTGCAACTCCAGCTAATGTAGAAAAAATTATTTCGGAAGTCAATGCCTTAAGGAATACCGATTGCCGACTTTTGCAAAGCAAGAATTACGAAGTTTTTTTTGCTGAAGCAGATAAAATTCCGAGTGTCTTACATGAAATAGGTCGTTTGCGTGAAATTACCTTTAGAGAAGTAGGTGAGGGAACTAATGAGTCTATCGATTTAGACAAATTTGACAAATATTACCACCATCTTTTTTTATGGGATGATGAAGCCAAAAAAATTGCAGGCGCCTATCGAATGGGATTGGGTTCAGAAATTTATCCAAAACACGGTATTGAAGGTTTTTATCTTAATGAACTATTTCGTTTTGAGCCAGAATTGTATGAAATGATGCATCAATCCATTGAAATGGGACGTGCATTTATCATCAAAGAATACCAACAAAAACCAATGCCGTTGTTCCTTCTTTGGAAAGGAATTATCCATACCACATTGCGTTTTCCAGAGCATAAGTATCTTTTAGGTGGGGTAAGTATTAGTAATCAGTTCTCTGATTTTTCAAAATCTTTAATGATTGAATTCATGAAATCCAATTATTACGATCCTTATATTGCACAATACATTCATCCAAAAAAAGCCTATAAAGTAAAGCTAAAAGATGCCGACAAAGATTTTATATTCAATGAAACGGAAGCCGATTTGAATAAGTTTGATAAGATTATTGACGAATTAGAACCAGGTATTTTACGTTTGCCAGTATTGATAAAAAAATACATCAAACAAAACGCAAAAGTGGTCGCTTTTAACGTGGATCCTTTGTTCAACAATGCTGTAGATGGTTTAATGTACATTAGAATTGCTGATATTCCAGAAAGCACCATGAAACCAGTAATGGAAGAATTTCAGGCTGAACTGGAACGGAAATTTAACGAAAAAGGAGAATACCCTATATAACAACAAAAAAGTCTCTAATTACAGAGACTTTTTTTATTTAAAACCAAGGTTTTCGACCTAGTTGATAGGTTCTATAAAATTCTTCATCGGACTTAGTCAAATAAATAATTCCTTCTATAAGTCCTAATAATCCAGTAAGAGTTCCAAATGTAATCAGACTTAGAAAAAGCCAAATAATACCTTGTTTGGTATAGCCTAACAGAAATTTATGAATTCCAAAAGGACCTAAAATTATGGCTAATAATCCAGCCGCTAATTTTTTATTGTCTTCTGGGTACGGTTGCGGATTGTTCCAATGTTCGTATTTTGAATTTTCCATAATCACATATTTAACGTATTGTCAGACACTAAATTTATAAAAATAAATCCAAATATTGAAACACAACAAAGCATCTTTTATTCTAATTAAAATAAAGAGCTTTAATCTTATCCACAATTACCTGGGCTAATCGTTCGTGACTTTCAAATGTCCATCCCGCTACGTGAGGGGACAATAGTACATTATCAGCATCTAATAAATACTGAAAAGCTTCTGGCGTATTTTTATCCTGAAATAAGGTTTCGAAAGAAAGCTTCTCATATTCTAAAACGTCTAATCCAGCACCTAATATTTTTCCTGATTGTAAAGCAGTAACCAAATCAGCAGTTACAATATTTTTCCCTCTTGAAGTATTAAAAATCCAAAACGGTTTAGCAAAAGCATTGATATATGCCGAATTGACCATTTTGTCCGTTTCTGGAGTCCACGGAAGATGTAAGCTCAAAACATCCGTTTTTTGCTGTAATTCAGCTAATGAAACTTGTTTTGCATTGGCATCGCCTACATTTTCTTTGATATCATAACAAAGTACCTCAAGATCAAAGCCTCTTAGTTTTTTGGCAAACCATTTTCCCATATTGCCGTAACCAATAATACCTACGGTTTTTCCATCTAATTCATGCCCACGATTGCTTTCTCTGTTCCAATGTCCAGAACGAATTTCTCTATCGGCACGATTTAGATTATTAAAAAGTGACAAAATCATGCCTAAAGTATGTTCAGCTACCGCATTTCGGTTTCCTTCCGGAGCAGCAATCAATTGGATGTTTTTAGACGAAGCATAATCGCAATCAATACTTTCTAATCCAGCACCCACACGAGCTATAAATTGAAGGTTTGTTGCTTTGTCCAAGAAAGTTTTATCAATTTTAAATCGACTGCGGATTACAATTCCGTGATAATCCTGAATTTTTGATTCTATAATTTCTTTTGACGAAGTAAAATCTTCATGATTTTCAAAACCTAATTCCTGCAATTGTTGCATCAAAATGGGATTATTACTGTCTATGTGAAGAATTTTAATATTCATATTTGTTATTGAATTGAGACCTCAAAAATAACAAAAAACCATTTCTAAATTTAGATAAACTTAGAAATGGTTTTGGGTGAATTAATCAAACCTAAAGTAGTTTTTTACATACGCTTTTTACGAATAAATTGTTAGTTAATATCTAATCACCCTTTCGTCTCCGAATAAAAATCGAGAAATCTTGTCGTAAAACATGTTGAATAACTTTTTCATAATAATGCTTATTTAATGTTAGTTACTAATTAAATCATTAACAAGAAAAGTTAGGTGTAGACGGGGATTCATTGTTTTAAATTTACGGCTATTTTTTAGTTTTATAAAAACAACTTATAAAATATTCGATATAATACAATTTTAATAGATAAACTACATGATAATCAGATAATTGAATTATTTTATTTACAAATAAATCAGCTTGCAAATGACAAATTTCAGTTGTTCTTTAAAAATTTAAAAAAAGAAAACATGAAATAAACTATATTTACATTCTTGTTTACAAATGTGTAATTTACATTTATATAAAACCTTCTATATTATATTCAAAATGAAGATAACCATGAATTTTTTACGTCTTAGTATTCTATTAAGTTTTATTATTAGTTCCATAACGGTTCATTCACAGAAATTAAAAAAGAATCAATTTGATAATCCTCTGGCATTACAACGAGCAGATCCGTTTGTAACAAAAACTCCAGATGGAATCTATTATTTTATTGCTACTGCTCCAGAATACGACCGAATTGAAATACGCAGTTCAAAAACGATTAATGGGATTAAAGAAGCAAAGCCAGTTGTGGTGTGGCGTAAACACGATAAAGGCGCTATGGGAAATCATATTTGGGCTCCGGAGTTGCATCGAATTGATGGGAAATGGTACATTTATTTTGCAGCAGGATCGGCTGAAGAGAAATGGAAAATACGCATGTATGCGTTGTCAAATCCTTCCGAAGATCCAACAAAAGGGGAGTGGAATGAAGAAGGTCAAATTGTAACTAAAAAAGATGTGTTTGCTTTAGACGCAACTACTTTTGAGCATAATGGACAACGTTACCTTATTTGGGTAGATAGAGGCCCAGAAAATGTAGTAAACACTAGTTTGTACATTGCAAAAATGACTAGCCCAACTACAGTTGATGACAAACAAGTGGTAATTAGTCAGCCCGATTACGATTGGGAAATGCACACTTACAAAGTAAATGAAGGACCGGCTGTATTGATTAGAAACGGAAAGGTGTTTTTAACCTTCTCTGCAAGTGCTACTGATGCGACTTATTGTTTGGGTTTACTTTGGGCAAAAGAAGGTACCGATTTGCTTGACCCAGCTTCCTGGAATAAATTAGACAAACCAGTTTTCTTTACTAACGAAAAATTCAAACGCTACGGTCCTGGACACAACAGTTTTACCGTTGCCGAAGATGGAAAAACAGATGTAATGATTTACCACGCTCGTGATTACGAAAAAATCATTGGTGATGCCTTATCAGATCCAAACCGTCACACTCATGCCAGAGTTTTAAAATGGACTAAAGATGGAATGCCTGATTTTGGACAAGACATTGATGATAATGATATGGCTTTGAAAAAGAAAAAATAATTTGCTTTTTAGTTATGTTGAAAAAAGGGCTTCTCAAATTACTGGGAAGTCTTTTTTTCTTATGATTTTCCTTAAAAGGTATATCCAAATCCTAAACGCAAATAGGGAGTGTATTGATTCCTTTTTTGGGCATCATCCACATTTTGAACATTAGCTGTAGTATAATTATCTTTTAAATAGACTACTCTATAACCAAATCCTAAAGCAGTTTCATAAGTAAAATGATTTCCTATTTGACGTTTAATACCCCAAGTTGGAATAATGGACAGATCTGCTGTTTTGGTAATATTATCCTCTAAATTAATGACAAACCAGTCGGGATGATAGTTTGTTCTAACAGAAAGATAATTGCCACTATTGTTAGCCGTATTTTTTCCTTTGGAGTTTCTTTTTGCTAAATTGTAATAATATCTAGGCTCTATAGTCAAAACGGGTTGAAGTATAAAACCTGTATTGCTATAATGATCACCAACAGTAAAATCATTTTCTAAGCCTATCTCACTTCTTAAAACAATGCTATTAGTTAATTTGCTTTCATTGGTTATCCATATTCCAATTCCTGATCCAATACCAGTTTGAATACTAAAAAAAGATTTTTCAACACTGGTTTCTTGAGCACTTGCTTTTAAATTAAATCCTAAAATAAGTAGTATTATGATTTTTTTCATTTTTCAAATTCGGTATTGATTTTTTTAAAATTAAAAATCAAATATAAAAAATATATTACAAATCATTTGTTTGGGCTAAACTTATTTTTAAATTTTATCCGACAACTAAATTTATGGTTATTTATAAAAAAAAAGACTTCTCGAAATTCGAGAAGCCCTTTTTGTGTTTTTAAAGACAGGAATTTAAATTCCTTTAATTTTTTTAACCGCCGCTTTAATTCCGCGAATTAATGACGAACTAAATCCGTGAGATTCCATTTCGCTCAGTCCTGCAATTGTACAACCTTGAGGCGTAGTTACTCTGTCGATTAATTGTTCTGGGTGAATTTGTTCTTCCATAACCATTTCAGCAGCTCCTTTTACCGTTTGGGCAGAGATAGCTAATGCCGTTTTCCAGTCAAATCCTATTTCAATTCCAGCTTGCATAGAGGCTCTAATATAACGCAAAGCAAAAGCAGTTCCGCTTGCTGCTAAAACTGTAGCAGCATCCATTAATTTTTCATCAATTACTGGAGCTGTTCCTAAATCTTTAAAAAGAGTTACTAATTTTTGCCCTTGCTCTGTATGTTTTTCACTGAAAGAAATACAAGTTGCCGAAGCTCCGTATTGTGCCGCAATGTTAGGCATAATTCGAATGGCTTGGTGGTCTTCGCCAATTTTACTCTGAAGCGCTTCAATTGATAATCCGCTTACTCCGGAAGCAATTATTTTATTTGAAATAACAGGAAGAATTTCAGCCAAAACAGTATCTACCTGATACGGTTTAATCGTTAAAATAATAATATCAGCCTGTTGTATGTTGTGTTTATTGTCTGAAGAAACGCTAACACCTAATTTTTCTAAATATAAAATGCTTGATGTGTTTCTTCTTGTTACTGTAACTTGGTGTTCAGTTGAAAATTTAGCCATTCCTAATGCAATAGCAGCTCCTAAATTTCCTCCTCCAATGATATGTATATTCATATTCTTTTATTTATTATCTTCTAATTATTAAAAACCTAATATCATTTTGGCAATCGAAAAATAAATTAAGATTCCGCAAATGTCATTACTTGTAGTGATAAATGGTCCGGTTGCCAGTGCGGGGTCAATTCCAAATTTATCTAATAATAACGGAATAAATGTTCCAATTAATGATGCGATTACAATTACTGATATAAGTGCAACAGTAACAATAAGACCAATGACAACCTCAACATTGAGTAAAAAATGACTTCCAATAAATAAAATAGTGGCTAGAATAACCCCATTTAATAAACTCAACGAAACTTCTTTTATCAATCGGTTGAATAAGGATCCACTCAAAGTATCATTCGCCAAACCCTGTACAATAATTGCCGAAGATTGTACGCCAACATTTCCTGCCATCGCAGCAATTAGTGGTGTGAAAAAGAAAAGATTGCCATGTTCTAACATCGCGCCTTCAAACAATCCCAACACTCTTACTGTTATAAAACCACCTAATAACGCTAAAACTAACCAAGGCAAACGTGCTTTAGTCAATTCCATAATGCTGTCATCGGCCTCAACATCTTGAGAGATACCCGCAGCCAACTGGTAATCCTGATCGGCTTCGTCCTTGATTACGTCTACGATGTCGTCAATAGTAATTCTTCCCACTAAGCGCCCCAGCTCATCTACTACAGGAATAGCCTCTAAATCGTATTTTTGCATGATACGAGCTACTTCAACATCTTCGGCATCAACATTTACATAATTCAGTTTTCGAATGTAAACATCACTAATAGCCGTTTTTGTAGAAGTCGTCAATAGATCTTTTAATGACAAACGTCCTTTTAACCGGTCTTCATCATCGACCACATAAATGGAATGTACTCGAGAGATATTCTCGGCTTGAATACGCATTTCTTTCACACAGGTTAGTACGTTCCAATTTTCATTGACTTTTACTAATTCCTTGTGCATGATTCCACCTGCCGTATCTTCTTTATAACGAAGCAAGTCGACAATATCCTTGGCGTGCTCAACGTCTTGTAGTTCCGAGATTACTTCTGCTTTAATCTCTTGTGAAAGCTCGGCAATAATATCGGCAGCATCATTAGTTTCAAGTTCATCTAATTCCTCTGCGATTTCTTTTGGCGAAAGCCTACTCAATATATTTTCACGCAAATCATCTTCTAATTCCAGAAGAATTTCTGCTGTTTTATCACTGTCTAAAACTTTAAAGATATAGGTTGCATCGTCAAAATCAAGTTCGTCCAGAATTTCGGCAATATCAGCATGGTGGATGTCATTCAGAATCACTTCCAGTTTATGGTCGTTTTTTTCCTGAATAAGTTTCTTTACTTCATGTATAAATTCCTTGCTGATTTTAAACTCCATCGGCTTCTATTTTTTGAGTAAGTTCAATAAATTGTGTTACATCCAGTTGCTCTGGACGAAGGTCAAAGATAGTATCTTCTCTTAACTTATCGGATAAATTCAATGTTTTTAAACTGTTACGTAAAGTTTTGCGTCGTTGCTGAAAAGCCGTTTTTACTACCGTAAAGAATAGTTTTACACTACAAGGCAAACTATAATCTTCTTTTCTTCGCATGCGCATTACGCCTGATTTCACCTTTGGTGGCGGATTAAAAACATGCTCATCTACGGTAAACAAATATTCGGTATCGTAGAATGCCTGAGCCAGAACAGATAGAATTCCGTAAGCCTTACTTCCTTTTTTCTCGCAAATACGCTCGGCTACTTCTTTTTGAAACATACCAGAGAATTCCGGAATTTGATCTCTCAATTCTAATACTCTAAAAACAATTTGGGTCGAAATATTGTATGGAAAATTCCCAATTATAGCAAATTGCTTGTTTTCAAAAACTTCATTGATATTGTATTTCAAAAAATCCTGAGAAATAATTTTACCATGCAATTTTGGATAATTGGCTTCCAAATAAGTCACCGATTCGGTATCGATTTCAATTACATAAGTGGTGGTAGGTTTGTCCAACATATACTTGGTCAAAACCCCCATTCCTGGTCCTATTTCTAATATATCCTCATATCCTTCTAAGCTTAAGGTATCGGCAATGGCTTTAGCAATACTTTCGTCTTTTAAGAAATGCTGTCCGAGGTGTTTTTTGGCTTTTACTTTATCCATGTTGTTGTTGCGAGGCACGAAGCAATCTCGTATGTTTTTAAGTTTATTTTGCCACGAAGGCAGGAATACACAAAGTTTTAAAAAAAACTAGTGTTCCGAAATCACTTGTAGTTCCGTTTTAAAAGTGAGCATTTTTTCGCCAAAAAGCTTTTGTCCTTCTGCTTGTAATGCTGGTGCATCTTCACGATAGTATTTTTCTAAAGTAGCTTTACTATCGGTAGTGTATTGTGTGGAGTAAGTTACGCCTCCCATTTCTTCTTCTACCAAAACACGAACTAACCGAGCCGAAATAAATTTCCCTGTAGCAATCATTTCAGGAATGTGTTTGTGTTGCATCCAGATTATCCATTGGTCGTGAACGCTTTCGTGTATGTTAGTGGTAACGTTGTATATTATCATTCTTATTTTGTTTAATCGGTTAACGGTTTAATCGGTTAAACGAATCAACGGTTAACCGATTAAACTTTTTTATAAATTTTTATCTCCCCTTAACTCCCTAAATTTCTTGCGGGCTTCGACAAAATAAATACTGTCTTGATGCTTGAAAATAATCTTCTCATACAGCGGCTTGGCTTTTTCAGCTTCGTTTAATTTTTTGCTGTAGATTTCTGCCGAAAAAAACAGCGCTTCATCAATGTAAATTCCATCGCTGTGTTGTTCCATTATTGATTGGTATTGGCTTAAAGCCAAATTGTATTCGCCAATTTTTTCATAGGTTTTCCCCAGTCGCAATTGCGTTACAGCTTCAATTTCCTGTCCTTTAAATGTTTCTAAAACCAGTTGAAATTGGGTAATGGCTTCCTGATCTCTATTTTGATACAATAAATAATCTCCTTTTGCAAAAGCCTTCAAAGCGGTTTGTGTCGAATCGGCTACGGTATTGTCATTAATCAATAAAAAATATTCTAAGGCATCGTTAGCAATCAACTGCGTGTTTGCCGATTTCATCTCCTTAAATTGTTTTAATGCCCAAGGAAAATCGCCTTTAAAATAACTCGTTTTGGCTGCTTTCAAACTCGCTTCATGAGCCACGACATCATTTTTTAGATCCATTTCAATTTGCGAATAATACAACAACGCCTGATTGAATTTTTCTTCGAAAAGTAAAATATCTGCCAGTTCCATTTTGGCTTGAGCCACTTCGTAATTATTCAGTCGCAAGTCCAAAGCTTTTTTTACAATTGCCTTGCCTTGTTCTGGTTTTTTCAGATTAAAAGCCACAAAATGTGCCTGAATCAGCTGCAAAGATAAGGTAAAAGGACTGATTTCATATTCTTTCAGTAAAGTCTCAATTTCGGAATTGATGGTTGCGAAATCTTTTTCGGTAGCTTTTTTGATTTTTAGTTCTATCAAATAGGAATGTGCCTGAACTAATAATCCTAAATCTTTGGTGTTTTCAATTACAAAAGCCAGAATTTCCGTTGCTACTTCCTGATCGTCTTCTTCAATGGCTAAGTTTGCCAAATTTAAAATGGTAGAAAGCGATTCGGGATTGCGTTTGTAAATGGCTTTTTCCTGAATAAAGGCTTTCGAAAATTCTTTTTGTTGGACATAAAACCAACTCAAATACTGATTCCAAAACAAATCTTGATTTTTTTGAACTTTTAGAATTAAAGCTTTTCGCAAAGCATTGCTGAAACTCACATCCGCTTCATCAGTCATAAAACGTGACAATTGATTCTGAATCATAACCGAACTTTGAGGGCTATCAAAAGCTTCGTCCAGGAAAGTATTAATCATCATTTCATAATTACCCAATTGTCCGTAAAGCAAACCTTGTTGGTAATTAAAATTATAATTGGGCTGGATTTCGGTAGCGGTTTGATAGGCTTTTAAGGCATATTCTAATTGTACTTTTCGTTCAAAAGAACTAGAAATTCCATAGACTTCATTTGGATTTTTACGAATGCGTTCTATAGCTTGGTCATAATAACTTTTAGCTTTTGCATCGTTTTTTTGCAATTGATAATTATAACCTAATTCGACTAAAAGATTTCCCTGATTGTATTTTGTTAACCGATTTAGGATGGCTTTTTCGGCAACATCAAACTGCTGTAATTGCTGACAACAATCTATGGTTCGAAGAAAATATTGCATGTTTTGAGGAACGTTTTCTAACAATTCCTCATAACTGATTTTGGCTTTTTCAAAATCGCCTTTGTCGTAATAATACTGTGCTAATTGTTCGTTTTGAGAGAAACAAATTAATGAAAAAAACAAGGCGATATGTAGAAATAGTTTTTTCATTATTCATTTTTTTGCTAAACACAATTAGTTCAAAATTATTTAACCGCAAATTCGCAAATTTTATTTTATTAAACTTATAAAAATAATTTGCGAATTTGTGGTAAATGAAAACAAACGAAAGTTAGTTTATAATATCAAATCCGCAGTACGGACGTAAAACTTCAGGAATTACAATTCCTTCCGGAGTTTGGTAATTCTCAAGAATTCCAGCTAAAACTCTAGGCAAAGCCAATGAACTTCCGTTTAAGGTGTGTGCCAATTGGTTTTTACCGTCTTTGTCTTTGTAACGTAATTTTAAACGATTTGCCTGAAAAGTTTCAAAATTAGAAACAGAAGAGATTTCTAACCAACGTTCTTGTGCCGTAGAATAAACTTCAAAATCATAAGTCAAAGCGGAAGCAAAACCCATATCGCCACCACAAAGACGTAAAATTCGGTATGGTAATTTCAATTCGTTTAGAATTTCTTTTACGTGTTCTACCATTCCGTCCAGAGCTTCGTATGATTTTTCAGGATGTTCGATGCGTACAATTTCCACTTTGTCAAATTGGTGCAAACGGTTTAATCCACGAACATGTGCTCCATAAGAACCTGCCTCACGACGGAAACATGGTGTGTAAGCAGTTGTTAGAATTGGAAATTCGTTTTCTGTCAATAATACATCTCTAAACAAGTTGGTTACCGGAACCTCAGCCGTTGGAATCAAATATAAATTATCCGTAGCATCGTGGTACATTTGACCTTCTTTGTCTGGCAATTGTCCTGTTCCGTAAGCCGAAGCTTCGTTTACAAAATGAGGTACCTGAACTTCATTGTAACCAGCAGCGGTATTTTTGTCTAAGAAATAATTGATTAAAGCACGTTGTAAACGCGCTCCTTTTCCTTTGTAAACTGGAAATCCAGCTCCTGTAATTTTATTTCCTAATTCGAAATCAATGATGTCGTATTTTTTTACCAATTCCCAGTGTGGTTGTGCTCCTTCGTGCAAAACGGGAACTTCGCCAGCTTCAAAAACGTTTAAATTTTCCTCTGGTGTCTTTCCTTCTGGAACAATATCGGCAGGAAGATTAGGTAAAGTGTATAGTTTTTCAGTAAGTTCGGCAGCAATTGCATCGGCAGTTTCGGCTAGTTTCTTACTTTTTTCTTTGTTGCTAACTGTTTTTTCTTTTAAAATGGCTGCTTTGGCTTTTTCGCCTGCTTTCATCATTTCGCCAATGTCTTTGGACAATTTATTAGATTCGGCTAAGATGTTGTCTAATTCTACCTGCGTAGCACGACGACGCTCATCAAGTTGTACCACTTCTTCCACAACACTTTTGGCATCCATATTTCTTTTTGCCAAAGCTTTGATCACTTTTTCCTGATTCTCTCTAATAAATGCAATTTGTAACATAGTTTGATTTTTATAACTATAAAATTTCTAATAACGGTAGCAAATTTAAGGAAATGTTTGAGACTTATGAGACAAAGTTTTGAGGAAATGTTTTGTGAAAAGTTATTTCACAAAGTCACGCAAAGTTTTCGCTGAGACTAGCAAAGTTTAATTTAAAAATTCTCTGTGAGCCTTTGTTGTTTTTTCTTTGAGAATCTCTACGGAATTAAAAAAACTATTTCGCAAAGTCACGCAAAGTTTTCGCTGAGACTCGCAAAGTTTTATTTAAATATTCTTTGTGAGCCTTTGTGTTTTTTCTTTGAGAATCTCTGCGTTATAACTAAGTTCTCTTAATCTCATGACCCACAAACTCCTCTAAAGCAGCAAACATTTCGTCTACAGAAAGTACTTCGGTGTCAGGATGGGATTTTAAGAAAGTGGCATTAAGTTGAACCAAATTTTCTTCCAGTTCAAAAAAAGTATCATTGTTCAATAAATCTCTGGTTGGATTAACGCCTTCTAATTTTCCTTGCAAAAATTTGTTGAGCTTAACACTACTCATTAAACGAACTTTTTTAGCTTGTTGCTGGAATAATTCTAAGTGTTTTTCGGCGCCAATTAACTGCAAACCTTCTTCAATTAATTCATTCAACTCTTTGTTCCAACCGGATTTGTAAACAAATTGAGCAAAATTACCTTCAGTATGTTGCGCCACATAATAATCTAAATAATAACTCATCAAGGCATCTTCGTGAATCAAATCGTCGTCAATTTTTTCCTCACGCATTAAATTGATTACCGAAATATTCGAATTGATAATGTCTTGTGGGTTTTCGCTTTTGGCTGCGTTTTCTGAGATAATGATTTTACCGAATTCCATTTTGAATTTTTTAAGGAGTAGTTTGCAAATTTCGGGCAAAATAAGTTAGCATGGAAATGTTTTTAATCTCCATTAGTTTCGTTGCTGTTTTTTTGCTGATTCATTTTGGCAACCAAAGCTTTCAAACGCAAGGCTTTTGCTGCTTTCTCTTCTTGCAGTTTTGCTTTTTTTCGATTCAACAATTTGGTATGTAAAGCCTTGTTTTTGGTGTTTTTTTCAGGTCCTTTTGCCATGATTTATTTTCTTTAAATCTGTTTGCAAAGATAGGGAAAAGAGATTTCAGGTTTATTTAAGCACTTTTTCGTAAGCTTTTCTTGGCGCTCCTCTAAGAAGTACTTCGCCACATAAGGTATAGTTCAGGTTTTTAAAAATTTTCATCATCGCAAAATTGTCAAAATTAGTGTCGGCTTTTATGCTGTAAATGTTGTTTTGAAGCGCAAAATCTTCCACATAATTCATGATTTTTTTGGCTAGACCTTTGCCCAAATAATTTTCATCAATTGCTACTCGGTGTATAACAACAAAATCATCATTTGTCAGCCATTTTCCATCAATTGTTTCATAGGCAGGTTCGTTATTAATCATCACAGCAACATATCCTATGATTTTTTCTCCTTCAACTAAAATAAAACCATATCCTTTTTCAATGTCATTTTTTACCACAGTTAGATTTGGATAGCCATCTTGCCATTGATTACTTCCGTCATTTTTTCTTCTAATAATGGCTTGTTGTAACAGTTTCCAAATTGAATCTGCTTCGGATATTTCGGCTTTTCTAAAGGTATAATGCATCTTTAATTTCTTTGTTTCAAATATAAAAATTAATCTTATTAGCATTGGAGTTTTTGATTGGGAAATCCTTTTACTTTTTTCGTTAAAAATAGAAAGATTGCAATGTCTCGAAGTTTCGGGAGCGGTAAATAGCTCCAAATAAAATTGGATTCCTTATTTTTGCGCTCTATAAAATTGAATTATGCTACAGAATCCAGAAAGATATACCATTACGGCGGCTTTGCCTTATACTAACGGACCAATTCACATTGGGCATTTGGCGGGTGTTTACGTGCCTTCGGACATCTATTCCAGATATTTAAGATTACAAGGAAGAGACGTTTTGTTTGTTTGCGGAAGCGATGAACACGGAGTTGCTATTTCGATGAAAGCTAAAAAAGAGGGCATTACACCTCAGGAAGTTATTGATAAATACGATGGAATTATCCGTAAATCGTTCTCTGATTTTGGAATTGCATTTGATAATTATTCTCGAACTTCGGCTCAAATTCACCACGAAACGGCTTCGGAATTCTTTAAAAAATTATACGATAAAGGTGATTTTATCGAAGAAGTTACCGAACAATTGTATGATGCTAAAGCAGATCAATTTTTGGCGGATCGTTTCGTAATTGGAACTTGTCCAAAATGTGGTAACGAAGAAGCGTATGGCGACCAATGCGAAAAATGTGGTTCGACATTGAATGCTACTGATTTGATTAATCCAAAATCGACTATTACGGGAGAAACTCCTATTTTGAAATCGACAAAACACTGGTTTTTGCCATTGGATAGATACGATGCATTTTTGAGAGAATGGATTCTGGAAGGACATAAAAACGACTGGAAACCTAATGTTTACGGACAAGTAAAGTCCTGGATTGATGGCGGATTAGAGCCTCGTGCGGTAACTCGCGATTTAGATTGGGGAATTGATGTTCCTGTGGAAGGTGCCGAAGGAAAGAAATTATACGTTTGGTTTGATGCACCAATTGGTTACATCTCATCTACCAAAGAATGGGCTGCCAGAGAAGGAAAAGATTGGGAACCGTATTGGAAAGATGAAAAAACCAAATTGGTTCATTTTATTGGGAAAGACAATATTGTTTTCCATTGCGTGATTTTTCCAGCGATGTTAAAAGCTGAAGGAAGTTATATTTTACCTGATAATGTTCCTGCTAATGAGTTCCTGAACTTGGAAGGAAATAAATTATCGACTTCTAAAAACTGGGCAGTTTGGTTGCACGAATATTTGGAAGAATTTCCAAACCAGCAGGATGTTTTGCGATATGCTTTGACTTCGAATGCTCCGGAAACTAAAGACAACGATTTTACCTGGAAAGATTTTCAGGCTAGAAATAATAATGAATTAGTAGCGATTTTTGGAAATTTCATTAATCGTGTGGTGGTTTTGACCAATAAATATTATGAAGGTATTGTTCCTGCTCCAAATGAATTTTCAGAAGTAGACGAAGCAACTTTAACAGAATTAAAAGCTTATCCAGCAGTGATTTCGAGTTCTGTTGAACGTTATAGATTCCGTGAAGCTTTAGGCGAAATGATGAATGTGGCTCGTTTAGGAAATAAATATTTGGCTGACGAAGAACCTTGGAAAATGGTTAAAACCGATTCAGAACGTGTAAAAACCCAAATGTATGTTGCTTTGCAAATTGCTGCTGCTTTGAGCGTTTTGTGTGAACCGTTTTTACCTTTTACGGCTGCTAAATTAACTCGTATCTTAAAAATCGAGGATAAATTAAACTGGAATGCAATTGCTGAAACTTCAGATTTGCTTCCTGCAAATCACCAAATCGGGCAAGCTGAATTGCTTTTTTCTAAAATTGAAGATGAAGAAATTCAGAAACAAATAGACAAACTAGAAGCGACTAAAACTGCCAATAGTGCTGAAAACAAAAAAGCCGAACCACAAAAAGATTTGATTCAGTTTGAGGATTTTGCCAAAATGGATTTGCGCGTTGGAACAATTTTAGAAGCCGAAAAAATGCCAAAAGCAAACAAACTTTTAATTTTAAAAGTAGATACGGGAATTGATGTTCGTACGATTGTTTCCGGAATTGCTGAAAGCTTTAAACCAGTAGATATCATCGGGAAACGCGTGACTGTTTTAGTGAATTTGGCTCCAAGAAACCTTCGTGGTGTAGAAAGTCAGGGAATGATTTTGATGACTAATAACGCCGAAGGGAAATTGGTTTTCGTAAATCCAGATGCCGATGGTGTTGGAAATGGAGAGACTATAAATTAAAAATTAGCCACGAATTTTAAATTTTAAATTCGTGGCAAAATAAATATAAAATGAACCTAAAAGTAATTGCTTTCGACGCTGATGATACGCTGTTTGTAAATGAAACGTATTTTCTGGAAACTGAAGAAAAGTTCTGTGAATTAATGAGTGATTATCTTTCTCATGATGAAATTGCTCAGGAGCTTTTTAGAATCGAAATCTACAATTTGAAAATTTACGGTTACGGTATTAAAGCTTATATTTTGTCGATGATTGAAGCTGCAATGACTATTTCAAACAAGACCATTCCAATTGAGGTTGTTGATAAAATTATCCAATATGGTAAAGAATTGTTAGACAAACCTATTGTTCTTTTGGATGGAGTGGAAGAAACTTTGGAATCTTTACATGGAAAATACAAATTGGTTGTGGCTACTAAAGGTGATTTGTTAGATCAAAGACGCAAACTACACAATTCGGGTTTAGGAAGGTATTTTCATCATATCGAAGTAATGTCAGATAAGAAAGAACAGGATTATCTGGATTTGATTAAACGTTTAGAAATTCAACCTTCGGAATTTTTTATGGTTGGTAATTCCCTAAAATCAGATGTTTTGCCGGTTTTAGCTATTGGTGGACACGCTGCACATGTGCCATTTCACACTACTTGGGCACATGAAAATATTGATTATGAAGTAGAACATGAAAACTTCAGTTCACTAGAAAAAATTACCGAAGTCATTCCTTTGTTGTAATTAGAAAGTATCGATTCCTTTTAAGTTTTGAAGAGATATAATAGATTAAAACTATTATTGAATAGAAATCAAATTCAGTTTGTGAAAGATTTTTACACGCTTTTTAGTAACTTTACCTCACGTTTAATAAAAAACTCACGAATATGTTATCAAAAAATATAGAAACTGCATTGAATAAGCAGATTCGCATCGAAGCAGAATCTTCTCAAACTTATTTGTCTATGGCTTGTTGGGCTGAAGTAAATGGATTGGAAGGAATCTCACAATTTATGTACACACAATCTGATGAAGAGCGTGCGCATATGCTTAAATTAGTTAAGTATGTAAACGAGCGTGGTGGTCATGCACAAATTACCGATTTAAAAGCACCTAAAACAAGCTATACTACTTTTAAAGAAATGTTTGAAGCTTTGTATGAGCACGAAATTTTTGTTTCGGATTCTATTAACGAATTGGTTCATATTACTTTTGAAGAAAAAGATTATGCTACACATAATTTCTTGCAATGGTATGTTGCTGAACAAATTGAAGAAGAAGCTACAGCAAAAACAATTTTGGATAAAATTAACCTGATTGGTGACGATAAGGGTGGATTGTATTTGTTTGATCGCGATATTCAGCAACTAACAGTTACAAGTTCTGTTGCTATAAATCCAAAATAAAAAAGTTAAATTTTATTTAGAATATATAAAAATAATATTTTTTCTTTTATATTTGTCTCGGTTTTAAACTGATAGAAAAGGTGAGCAAGAAAGAAAAGGAAAAAGACAAGAAAAAGAAGAAGAAAGACAAAAAGAAAAAAGAAGCTCTTAATGTCATTAAAAAAGCGGAAAACTGTAAATCTTCTTGTTGTGAAAAATTCAAAAAGTCAGAAAACAAACGTTGCAAACGTTGTCCAATGTATGATTTGATTAAAAAAGTAGCTTAAACTTATATATAAAACCCCATCTCGTTCTAAAAAACGAGATGGGTTTTCTGTTTAAATTCAAGTTTTAAACTATTTTCCTAAAAGCAACACCTCATTCACGACTACTTCTGTAACGTAGCGCTTTTCACCGTTTTTATCATCATAACTGCGGTGGGTCAATTTGCCTTCTATGGCAATTTCTTTTCCTTTTGTTGCGTATTTTTCGATAATTTCGGCGGTTTTTCCCCAAGCTACTAATCGATGCCATTGGGTTTCTTCTATTTTTTCTCCTTTATCGTTTTTGTAACTTTCATTAGTTGCTAATGTAAAATTGGCTAACTTTTTACCTCCGTCAAAATTTTTGATTTCTGGATCATTTCCTAAATGTCCAATCAACTGTACTTTGTTTCTTAATGCATTCATGGCGTGTAAAATTTAATTGTTAATAAATTTAATTGATTTCAAAATTGTTATTGTCATTGCTGTTGTTGCTTTTCGACGGTACAAAGTTGCAACCAACGCAATGCTTTATTCGGTTGATAGTTACTTACTTTCGGTTGTAAATACTTGTAAGCGTTTGTAAGCGGATAATGTTTTTTTGTATCTTGCAGAAAATCAAAATGTTTTATGCAAGCAGAAATTAATAAAGTTGAATTACGAAATCTAAAAATAGAAGACTACAAAGAATTAAAAAATTCGATGATCGAATCCTATCCAGAAATGGTAGATGATTATTGGAAAGAAGCCGATATTAAAAAATTACTCAAAATATTTCCCGAAGGACAGCTGGTAATTCTGGTAGATGATATGGTTGTGGGATCAGCATTGTCCTTAATTGTTCCCGAAGATTTAGTAGATAAAAACCATGATTATGCTAAAATTACCGGGAATTATACTTTTTCTACACATACACCTACGGGTGAAGTTTTATACGGAATAGATGTTTTTGTGGTGCCAAAATACCGTGGCTTGCGTTTAGGCCGTCGTTTGTATGATGCGCGAAAAGAAATTTGCGAACAATTGAATCTAAAATCCATTGTATTTGCAGGACGAATTCCAAATTACAGTCAGTATGCTCAGGAACTTACGCCTAAAGGTTATATTGATAAAGTAAAAAGAAAAGAAATTCATGATCCAGTATTGTCATTTCAATTGAGTAATGAGTTTCACGTGATGCGAATCATGAAAAACTATCTCGAAGGAGATAAAAGGTCAAAAGAATTTGCAGTTTTATTAGAATGGAACAATATTTATTATGATGAAAGTCCGCAAATTATCAATATTACAAAGAGCGTTATCCGACTGGGATTGATTCAGTGGCAAATGCGACCTTTAGGGAATTTAGAAGCCTTATTTGAACAATCTGAATTTTTTATTGATGCGGTTTCGGGTTATGGTAGCGACTTTGCGGTTTTCCCAGAATTGTTTATTGCGCCTTTAATGGCTGATTACAATCATTTATCTGAAGCAGATGCCATTCGAGAATTAGCTAAATATGCCGAACCGATTAGGAAACGTTTTCAAGAATTAGCTATTTCTTATAATATCAACATTATAACTGGAAGTATGCCTCATTTAATTGATGGAACCTTATACAATTCAGGTTTTTTATGCAAAAGAGATGGTACTTATGAAACGTATACAAAAATACACATTACGCCAAATGAAGTTTTTCATTGGGGGATTACAGGAGGAAATGCCATTCAAACTTTTGATACCGATTGTGGAAAAATAGGAATTATCATTTGTTATGATGTAGAATTTCCTGAATTATCGCGATTAATGGCCGATGAAGGTATGAATATTTTGTTTGTTCCTTTCTTGACCGATACACAAAATGCTTATACCAGAGTCAAACATTGTGCGCAAGCCAGAGCTATTGAAAACGAATGTTATGTTGCTATTGCGGGCTGTGTGGGGAATTTACCAAGAGTGAATAATATGGATATCCAATATGCGCAATCGGCTGTATTTACACCATCTGATTTTGCTTTTCCAAGTAACGGAATTAAAGCAGAAACCACTCCAAATACCGAAATGACCTTGATTGTTGATGTCGACTTGGATTTACTGAAGGAATTGCACGAGCACGGAAGCGTCAAAATCCTAAAAGATCGTCGTCATGATTTGTATCGAATTAAAAAGGAAAAAGCTAAATAGAAAATCGTCAAAAATTAAAAAAGCGATAACGTATTTAGACTGCTAAAATATAAATTTCACAAATATGAAAAACTGTTTAGAATGTGGTGAAAAAATTATAGGTCGGGAAGACAAGAAATTTTGCAGTGATGGTTGTCGCAATGCCTATAACAATAAAATAAACAAGGACAGCAATAATATTATGCGCAATATTAATAACAAATTGCGTAAAAATTACCGCATCCTTACAGAGCTCAATACTGATGGAAAATCGAAAACGACAAGAACCAAATTATTAGGCAAAGGATTTGACTTTGATTTTTTTACTAATATTCTAAAAACCAAAACAGGAAACACCTACTACTTTCTGTATGATCAAGGTTATATGTTATTAGAGAATGATTTGTATATCCTTGTAAAAAAAGACAATTAGCAATCTCTCCCAAATTTACCTAAAATGAAAAAAGATTTTTCCTCCATTTTTTCAGTCCTGTTTTTTATAGCTGTTTTAACTTTTGTTTATTTCAGCATGATGCCGCGATGGGCTGTTGATGATGACAAACCACTTGCAGAATTTTCGACCAAAAGAGCTTTGACTCACATTAAAACAATCAGTCAAAAACCACATTATGTTGGTTCAGAAAATCACAACCAAGTTGCTAATTATTTAAGATATGAATTAACAAAACTCGGATTGGAAACCCGTTTTCAAGATGGATATACCTTAACCGATTGGGGAAATTTGGTCAAGTCTAAAAATATTTTGGCTCGAATAAAAGGAAGCCAAAACGGAAAAGCTTTATTGTTACTTTCGCATTATGACAGTGCGCCACATTCGGCTTCTCCTGGAGCCAGCGATGATGCTGCAGGAATTGCTACCATATTAGAAGGTGTTCGCGCTTTTTTGCATAATAAAACGCCGCATAAAAACGATATCATTATTTTATTTACTGATGCCGAAGAACTCGGACTCAATGGAGCGGTACTTTTTGTAACCCAACATCAATGGGCAAAAGAAATAGGTTTAGCACTTAATTTTGAAGCACGAGGAACATTGGGACCAAGTTATATGTTGATGGAAACCAATAATGGAAATGCAGGAATGGTTAAAAATTTTGCTGCTGCAAATCCCACTTTTACAGTTTCTAATTCGTTAATGTACAGCATTTACAAAATGTTGCCTAACGATACCGATTTGACTGTTTTTAGAGAACAAGGCAGTATTCAAGGTTTTAATTTTGCTTTTATTGACGGACATTATAACTACCACACCGCTCAAGACGATATTGATCATTTAGATGTTAACTCTTTAGCACATCAAGGTTCTTATTTGATGCCTTTGCTGAATCATTTTTCGAATGCCGATTTGAATACCACAGCTGCAATGGAAGATGATGTTTATTTTTCGATTCCTTTTAGTTTCATAAGCTATCCTTTTAGTTGGGTAGTTCCCATGTTAATTATTGCTTTTTCGTTGTTCTTTTTCTTTATCTTTTTAGGAATTGCCAAAAAAATAGTAACTGTTCCTAGAATGTTGCAGGGTTTTATTCCCTTTTTAGGATCACTATTTTCGGCAGGATTAATTACTTTTTTAGGTTGGAAAATTGTATTAGCAATCTATCCGCAATACAATGATTTACTAAATGGGTTTACTTATAATGGGCATGCTTACATTGCTGCTTTTGTATTGTTGAGTTTGGCTATTTGTTTTGCTTTTTATCGCTTTTTTACGCCTGATAGAATTAGTGCTAATCATTTTGTGGCTCCATTGTTCATTTGGCTGTTGCTCAATACTGGAATAGCTTTTGGTTTGCAAGGTGCTGGGTTTTTAATTATTCCGGTGTATTTCGGAATTTTTATGTTTGGATTTTATATTCTTACGCAAAAATACAGTCCCATTTTAAATTTGATTTTAGGTATTCCTGCTTTATTAATTATCGCTCCATTTATTCAAATGTTTCCAATAGGTCTTGGGTTAAAAATATTGTTTGGAAGTGCTATTCTTACTGCTTTGTGTTTTGGATTACTGTTGCCCACATTGGGGAATTTTGTCCAAAAAGGAAGTTGGTCAATCCTTTTTTTATTAGCTTCGATTGGCTTTTTTACCAAAGCACATTTGGAATCCAATTACGAGAAAGGAAAAGCAAAATCAAACAGTTTGGTTTATCTTTTGGATGCCGATACAAACGCTGCACAATGGTTGACGTATGATAAAAATCTGGATTTCTGGACTAAAAGTTATTTAGGCGAAAATCCAAATTCGCCAAAAGGTCTTGAAGAAGTGCCGCTTTTTAGCAAATACGATTCCGAATTTACTTTTGCTGCTAAAGCCCCGATAAAAAATATTCCACAGCCTACAATTGATTTTTTAACCGATAGTGTTTCGGACAATCAAAGATATTTGAAGATTCGCATTTCGCCTAATCGAAAAGTCAATCGCTACGATATTTTTGCCAATGATAAAATGCAGTTGTATAATATTAAAACCAATGGTGTGACTCATTTAGAACAAAAAGGAAAAATATTTAAGAGAGACGGCAAAAAACTACTGAGTTATTATGTAGTTGATAATGACCCGCTGGTTTTAGAATTTAACATCAATGCAGCCACAGTATTTGATATGAAATTATTAGAAAGTTCGTTTGACTTAATGCAAAATCCATTGTTTAAAATGAATCAACGAGCCGACTGGATGATGCCAACCCCTTTTGTGTTGAATGATGCGGTAGCAATCAAAAAAGCAATCAAACCCAGTCCTAGAGTTATTCCAGATCCTAAAATTGATGTTGTAAAACAAATACCAATTGTTAAACGCCGATTTTCAGCAATCAAAACAGTTTCGGATAGTATCAATTAATTGTTTTTTGCCACAGATTCACAGATTAAAATGATTTTTGAGAATCTGTAAATCTGTGGCTATTGTTTTTCTACCCAAAAAGCATACTCGCTACATCTTCGATTTTAGCAACTAATTCGATTTTAATTCCAGTGTTTTTCAAGGCTATTTTATTGTATTTGGATACAAAAATGGTTGAAAATCCTAGTTTTTCGGCTTCCTGAATGCGTTGGTCGACACGGTTTACAGGACGAATTTCACCTGAAAGTCCGACTTCGCCAGCAAAACAAAAATCTTTGTTTACGGGAATATCTTCATTCGATGATAAAATGGCAGCAACAACTGCCAGATCAATTGCTGGATCATCAACTGAAATTCCTCCGGTTACGTTAAGGAAAACGTCTTTGGCGCCAAGTCTGAAACCGGCTCTTTTTTCTAAAACCGCTAAAATCATATTCAGTCTTTTAGCATTGTATCCGGTGGTGCTGCGTTGTGGTGTTCCATAAACCGCAGTGCTGACTAAGGATTGAATTTCAATCATCAACGGGCGCATGCCTTCAAGTGTGCTGGCAATGGCAGTTCCTGATAATTCTTCGTCTTTGTGTGAAATCAATATCTCTGATGGATTAGAAACTTCTCTTAATCCGCTGCCAAGCATTTCATAAATCCCAATTTCTGCAGTAGAACCAAAACGGTTTTTTAGTGAGCGTAAAATACGATACACGTGATTTCGATCGCCTTCAAACTGCAGCACGGTATCAACCATGTGTTCCAGAATTTTGGGTCCTGCAATATTTCCGTCTTTGGTAATATGACCAATTAAAATGACTGGAATATTAGTTTCTTTGGCAAACTTAATGAGTTCAGCTGTAGTTTCTCTAATTTGAGAAATGCTTCCGGCTGTTGATTCGATATAATCGGTATGAAGGGTTTGTATCGAATCGATAATCACGATTTCGGGCTCAATAGCTTCAATTTGTTTGAAGATGTTTTGCGTTTTAGTTTCCGTTAAGATGTAGCAATTGTCGCTACTGGGTGTGATTCTTTCGGCACGCATTTTTATTTGTTTCTGACTTTCCTCGCCTGAAACATATAAAGTTTTGTAGGGTAGTTTTAATGAAATTTGGAGTAAAAGCGTGCTTTTTCCAATTCCCGGTTCACCGCCCAAAAGAATGAGAGATCCTGGAACGATTCCGCCACCCAAAACGCGATTCAATTCGTTGTCAGTAGTGTCCATTCGGATTTCCTGAGTCGAGTCGATTTCGTTTATCTTTAAAGGTTTTGGTGCTCTGCTGCTTGGTGTAGGTTCGCTTTTCCAAGCAACTTTATCTTGTTTTTGAATGATTTCTTCGGCAATGGTGTTCCATTCTTTGCAGGCATTGCATTGACCTTGCCATTTGGCGTAAGAAGTTCCGCAATTCTGGCAGAAAAAAGAGGTTTTAACTTTCGACATTATTATTTTACAGTTAAGCTTTTCATATCATCGTACTTATTGTACATCATTTCTTTAGTCAAATCGCCAATTTCTTCTAATTGCGAAGCGCGTTGGTATTTGCTGGCTGCTTTTTTGGCATCGCCTGTTTTCTCATACATTAATCCCAATTCGTAATCGGCAAGCATGGATTTTGGGTAATTTTTACTGGCAATTTGGGCAAGTTTTTCAAGTTCATCGTAGGCTTTGTTTTTTAAGATAGCCGCTTCGATGGCTTTGAAATCATTGATTCGAACAGGAATATTTAAACCTAGTTTTTCAGTTGTAGTTTGGTATTTCTTAGTCAAATAATCTACATAACCAGATGGTAAAACGACAATTTTTTCGGTAAATTCAGTAGAAGAAATAGGTTTGTAGCTGTCGAAAATTTGGTACAAAGCATTTGGAATTGAATATAAAACTAAGGAATAATGTGATGCGTTACTGAATTTATTGTATTGGTAATTCACTAACGGATTTGTTATTAATTTTAGATTACTGTCTAATTCTTCTACAGGTTCACGCAGTTGTTTGATATCGCCATCTGCTGAAGATTGATAGTAGAATAGGTTTTTTTTAGTATTGGTTAAACTCGTTGCAATTTGGCTTTCCATACCTGGAGCGAGTTCAGGACTCAATGAAATATAAGCGTTGAAAAAAGGATTTTCTTTGTAAAGGAAGAAATTCAAAAACCCAGCTGTGGTGTCATGTCCGGCAATAATTCGAAAAGGAGCCACACGGTATTTTTTTTCGATAAAAGGCATCAGCTCTTCGCCGATGAAGTTGTAAAAAGCTGCAGATCTTTTTGTCGGCGTGCCTTCGGTTTCATCAAAACCACAATCGTCCATTCGGCTGCTTTTTTGATTGATTCCTATAATAATAGTTTCTGGTAAATCATCCCAATATTCTCCATATTTTAAAGCGCCCAGAAAAGGTTCGAATAAATAATCGCCGTCTAATAATAATAGAATGGGATATCTTTTAATTGGATTGCTTTCGTAAGAAGACGGAAGGTTAACGATGATTTCTCGTGTTTCTTCCAGTTTGTTGGATTTGATTAATTCGGTGGTTTTTTGAGCAAATAATGAAAAGGAAAAAAAGAAAAAGAGTAAAGCTTGTTTCATAATTTGAAGATTTAAAATGGGGATTCTAAATAGAATAGCAAGATACTAATTTTTAATGAAAGTAAAATTAAGACTATAAAAACGAAAAGCGTTTCTTTGAGGAAACGCTTCAATTATTTGATACTTTAATCTAATTTTAAGTCAATGAATTGTCATTTTCATTTGGGAAAATAATCCAAGGCTGGAAGGTTTTGGCCTCTTCGAAATCAATAGTTGCGTAAGAAATGATAATGATAATATCGTCTCTTTGTACTTTTCTGGCAGCCGGACCATTCAGCGTAATTTCGCCTGAATTTCTTTTTCCTTTTATGGCGTAAGTGTCAAAACGTTCTCCGTTGTTGATGTTAACAATAGATACTTTTTCTCCTTCAATAATATTTGAGGCTTCTAATAAGGTTTCATCGATTGTAATGCTGCCAATGTAATTTAAATCGGCTCCAGTTACTTTTACCCGATGAATTTTTGATTTTAAAACTTGAATTTGCATGGCACAAAAGTAAATTATTTTAGTGAAATGGTATCAATCAATCGGATATTATTAACAAATACGGCTATAAATGCACGATAATTTTTATCTTTTGATTGTTCTGTGCAAGTGGTAAGGGTTTCTTCATCGGCGATTTCAAAGTATTCTAAATCAAAAATTGTATTGGAATTGAACACTTCTGTTACCCAGTCTTTTACTTCATTGCAACTATGAGTTTTAAATTTTTCTTTCGCTTCAACTAAGGTCTGATATATGATGGAAGCTTGTTCTCTTTCGGGAACTGATAAGCGTTCATTTCTGGAGCTCATTGCTAAACCATTGGATTCTCTGAAAATTTCGCAACCAATAATGTTTACATCCAAATGATTCTTGCGAACCATTTTTTTTACAATTTGCAATTGTTGGAAATCTTTTTTTCCAAAATAAGCATTGGTAGGAGAGACAATTTCGAACAGACGTTTTACAATTGTTCCTACTCCATTAAAATGTCCTGGTCTGAATTTGCCTTCCATTTGATTTTCTAATCCGTCAAAATCAAAATCTTCTGATGCGACTTTTCCTTCGTAAATATCATCTACTGAAGGTGCATAGATGATTATATTGGTATCTAAACTGAAAATTTTTTGAGTATCTTTTTCTAAAGTTCTTGGGTATTTTTTTAAATCTTCAGGATTGTTAAATTGAGTAGGATTTACAAAAATACTGACTACAGTATTGTTGTTTTCTGCTAGTGATTGTTGCATTAGCGAGAGGTGTCCCTGGTGTAATGCACCCATTGTTGGAACAAAGCCAATAGTGGAATTAGAGGTTTTAACGGAATTTAAAAATTCGATCAAAGCTGCTTTTCCATGGAAAATAGGCATGATTATTTTATTAAAATTAAATGCAAACATAATATATTAGTTAATAACTGCATAAAATTTCGTAATTTTGCGTGGTTTTTATTACCAACTAAACTAAGCAAATTATAATATGAAAGATAAGAGGATATTATACGTATCATCTGAAGTGGTGCCCTATTTGGCTGAAAATGAAGTTTCTTTAATGTCTTACGATGTTCCTAAGATGATAAATGATCAGGGAGGACAGATTAGAATTTTTATGCCAAGATATGGAAATATCAATGAAAGAAGACACCAATTGCATGAAGTAATTCGACTATCTGGAATGAATTTGGTAGTAAATGATTTAGATATGCCTTTGATAATTAAGGTAGCATCCATCCCAAAAGAAAGAATTCAGGTCTATTTTATTGATAATGATGAATATTTTAAGCGAAAAGCCACTTTTGCTGATGAAGATGGGGTAATGTATCCTGATAATGACGAGCGAGCAATATTTTTTGCAAAAGGAGTGGTGGAAACGGTTAAAAAATTAAATTGGGTTCCTGATATTATACACGTTCATGGATGGATGGCAGCAATGTTGCCAGTCTATATGAAACATTTTTATAAAAATGAAGCTTTGTTTTCTGAAACTAAGATAGTTACTTCTGTATATGGACAATCTTTTGACGGAACTTTAGATGTCGAAATGATTAATAAAGTAAAGCTTGATGGAGTTCCTCAAGAAGCTGTTGAAATGCTTTCAACTCCTGATTATGAGAATATTATTAAGGCAACTGTAATGCATTCGGATGCTGTAATTGTTGCTTCTCCAAATGTTAGTTCAAGTTTAACAAAATTTATTGAAACTTCAGGCAAACCTTTTTTACCTTTCGTCCCTAAAGATGCTTTCGCAGAAGCGTATAGCAATTTTTATAGAGAAATGCTTTAACCTTACTTTATTATTAATATGCATAATAATTCTTTTTTTAAGATCATTCTAATAGCCATAACTGTCATTTTTTTTACATCCTGTGATAAGGATTTTAATTCCATTGGGGGTGATTTAATTGGAGATGAACATTTTGGTTTAGAACGTGAAACTTATGACGTACTTGCTTACAATCAAAAAATAGGTCCAGTCCAATCTAATAATTTGCCTGTAAATGCTTTAGGTATTTACGAAGATCCTGTTTTTGGTACAACTGAAGCAAGTTTTGTTACTCAGATTGTTTTGGCTTCACCTAATCCAGTTATTGGCGCTAATCCCGAAATTGTAAACGTAACTTTATATGTTCCTTATCTTCTAAAATCAACAACTACTGATCCGGTTACTGGAGATAACACTTATGTATTGGACTCAATTTATGGTCCTGAAACTGGGAAGATAAAATTGAGTGTTTATGAGAACGGTTATTTTATGAGGGATTTGGATCCTTTGACAGGTTTTTTAGAAAGACAAAAGTTTTATACTAATCAGGCTAGTGAATTTGAAACTTTAAAAAAACCTACTTTATTAAATAATGATCCAGCCGCGTCTCAAAATAGTGAGTTTTTCTTTGATAAAAAGGGGTTTAAAGTAACAACTCCTTCTGAAACAACAGGTGGAGAGCCTACCGTAACATGGACTGCTCCAGGAATGCAATTGTTTTTGAATAAAGATTATTTTAAAACAGCAATTATTGATGCTATTACTTCAGGTTCTGGAAAATTAACAACTAATGATGTTTTTAAAGATTATTTTAGAGGTTTGTATTTTAAAGTAGAAAAATCGGGTACTAATCCAGGTAGTATGGCTTTAATGGATTTTTCTAAGGGGACTATAACAATTAAGTATAAGGAAGATCTTGTAACAACTACAACAGTAAATGGAGTTGCTACAACTACTACAACACGAGTTGATAAGTCAATAGTGCTTAATTTAACTGGTAATACGGTAAATTTATTATCAAATACAAATAACCCAGCTTATGATGCAGCTGTGAATAATCCGAATACTACTGCAGGAGATGAAAAATTATACTTAAAAGGTGGCGAAGGTGCTATGGCCATTTTAGATCTCTTTGATAAGACTGACGTAAAAGGTTATGATGCAAATGGGAATCTGGTTATAGGTGCTAATAATATTCCAGACGAATTAGATGATTTAAGGAATCCTACTGATAAAAAAAGAGTGTTGATTAATGAGGCTAATCTTGTTTTTCATGTTGATGGGGATGTAATGGGAGCAAATAAGTTGCCAGTTAGAATGTATTTATATGATTTTAATAATCGTAGACCAATACTGGATTATGTAGCTGATGGTACAACTGGTTTACCTGTTTATGGAGGTATTTTGAATGCTACTAAAGTTGGTGATAAAACGTATAAGTTTAGAATTACAAATCACATTAGAAACTTAATCAATAATAAGGATTCTACGAATGTTAAGCTTGGTGTTGTTGTTACTAATGATATTATCAATAGTACAATGAATAATTTGAGGTCACCTTTACCTAACTTATCTCAAGTTCCTCAGGTTTCGTTGATGAACCCTCGAGGGGTTATATTTCATGGAGGTAAAAGTACTGTTCCGGATGATAAAAGATTGAAATTAGAAATATATTACACAAAACCGAATTAATATAAAATTGTATGTGTGGAATAGTTGGTTATATAGGTCATAGAGAGGCTTATCCTATTGTTATTAAAGGATTAAAAAGGCTAGAGTATCGAGGATATGATAGTGCTGGTGTAATGATTTATGACGGTGCAATTAAAGTTTGTAAAACCAAAGGTAAGGTGGTTGGTCTTGAGGAGCTCGCTCTGAAAGAGATTGCAACAAACGGTGCTATTGGAATTGGTCATACAAGATGGGCAACTCACGGTGTTCCGAATGATGTAAATTCGCATCCACATCTTTCAAATTCTGGTGAGATAGCAATAGTTCACAATGGTATTATAGAAAATTACGCTCCATTAAAAGAAGAGTTAATCAAGCGTGGTTATGTTTTTCATTCTGATACTGATACTGAAGTATTGGTAAATTTGATTGAAGAAGTTCAGAAAAAAGAAAAATTAAAAATAGGGAAGGCAGTTCAGTTGGCATTGAATCAAGTGGTTGGTGCTTATGCTATTGCTGTTTTCGATAAAAAAAATCCTGACGAAATTGTAGCAGCTCGTTTAGGGAGTCCTTTAGCAATTGGTGTTGGAGAAGGAGAATATTTTATTGCTTCTGATGCTTCGCCTTTTATAGAGTACACTTCTAATGCAGTTTATTTGGAAGATGGAGAGATGGCTAATATCAGCTTGAACAAGTCTATTAAAATCAGAAAAATTAAAGACGATAGTTTAGTTGATCCTTATATTCAAGAACTTCAAATGAATTTGGAGCAAATTGAAAAAGGTGGTTTTGATCACTTTATGCTCAAAGAAATCTTTGAACAACCGAGTGTTATAAAGGATACTTATAGAGGAAGATTACATGCTGATAAAGGGATTATTCAAATGTCTGGTGTTGAAGATCATTTAGAAAAATTCTTAAATGCTGATAGAATAATCATTGTTGCTTGCGGTACTTCATGGCATGCAGGCTTAGTGGCAGAATATATTATTGAGGAGTTTGCTCGTATTTCGGTAGAGGTAGAGTATGCTTCTGAGTTTAGATATAGAAACCCGATTATCAATAAAAATGATGTGGTTATTGCTATTTCACAATCAGGTGAAACTGCTGATACTATGGCGGCTATTAAGTTGGCTAAAGAACAAGGTGCTTTTGTTTTTGGAGTTTGTAATGTGGTTGGTTCTTCTATTTCAAGAGAATCTCACGCAGGTGCTTACACGCATGCTGGTCCAGAAATTGGGGTAGCTTCGACTAAGGCATTTACAACTCAAATTACAGTTCTAACAATGTTAGCTTTGCGTTTAGCAAAAGCAAAAGGAACATTATCTCATTCTGATTTCCACAGGTATTTGTTGGAATTAGAATTGATTCCAGAAAAAGTAAAAGAAGCTTTAGGAACTATTGATAGTGCAAAAGAAATTGCAGCTGCTTTTAAAGATGCTCCTAATTGTTTGTATTTAGGTCGTGGCTATAATTTCCCAGTAGCTTTAGAAGGAGCTTTGAAATTAAAAGAGATATCCTATATTCATGCAGAAGGTTATCCAGCTGCCGAAATGAAACACGGGCCAATTGCTTTGATTGACGAACAAATGCCTGTTGTGGTAATTGCTCCAAAACAAGGTCATTATGATAAAATAGTAAGTAATATTCAGGAAATTAAGTCAAGAAGCGGTAAAATTATTGCTGTAGTGACTAAAGGAGACACTCAAGTTAGAGAATTAGCTGATTATGTTATCGAAATTCCAGAAACATCAGATGCTTTATCGCCTTTGATTACTACTATTCCGTTGCAGTTGTTATCGTATTATATTGCAGTTTACAGAGATTGTAATGTAGATCAACCTCGTAACTTGGCTAAATCAGTAACAGTAGAATAAATTTTTTTTATTTCAGTTTATATAAAAAAGCAAGGCAAATCGCCTTGCTTTTTTTATGGAAATTTTTTAAAATTCAATGAATTTATTGAAAATTGAATTTTCTGACATCTTTTTTGTTAAATAGTTATTTTTTTTGCTTAAATTTAATTAATCAAAAAAAGAACCCTTTTTTTGATTATGCTATTAATGAAAAGGTTGATGTAAAAGTTGATGGCTTTTTTTGTGATGTGTAAATTAATAAAACTAAATCATATGAAAGCGTATTTATTTTTTTTATCATTGTTTTTCTGTAGTGTACTTTATGCGCAGAATTCTATTAAAGGTGTGGTTACTGATATAAATAATCTGCCAATTATTGGAGCTAATGTTAAGGTAATTGGTGAGTCGGTGACGACGGTAACTGATAGTGACGGAAAATTTCTTTTTAATACATCTCTTAATCTTCCGTATGAAATCGAAATTACTAGTGTTGGTTTTGAATCAAAAACGATATTAATCAATTCGAAAACACAATTAATTAATGTTGTTCTTAAAGAAGAGCAAAATTTACTGGATGAAATTGTTGTTTCGGCATCCAGAACACCTGAAAGAGTTTTTGAATCGCCAGTTACGATTGAGAGAATGGGAATTGCAGATGTTAAAAAAACTGCTTCTCCTACTTTTTATGACGGTTTAGAAAATATGAAAGAAGTACAAATGAATACCAGTAGTTTGTCTTTCAAATCCATCAATACACGTGGTTTTGCAACAGTAGCCAATTCTCGTTTTTTACAATTAGTTGACGGAATGGATAATGCATCTCCATTGCTAAACTTTGTTTTGGGGAATATGATTGGTATTTCTGAAATTGATGTTCAAAGTGTAGAGCTGTTGCCAGGAGCTTCTTCTGCATTATATGGTGCAAATGCTTTTAATGGAATTTTGTTTATGAATAGCAAGAGTCCGTTTATGTACCAAGGAATCACCGCTTATGCGAAATATGGGCAAACGAGCCAGAAAGCTGCTGGTACTAATGATTTTGTGGATTATGGAATTAGAATGGCTCATGCTTTTAGTAAGCATTTTGCCGCTAAGGCAAATTTTACTTACATGAGAGGTACAGACTGGTTTGCGACTAATTATGATGATAAAACCAATGTGGGGAGAGATCGTTCGCATCAAAATTATGATGGTATAAATGTATATGGAGATGAGGTTTCGACCAATATTTATACTGTAGGACAAACAATGGTGGCAAACAATTTATTACCAGCTAATCTGGCGGCATTATTGCCTAATGAGAATGTTTCCAGAACGGGTTACAATGAAATTGACTTGACAGATAATAAAGCGAGTAATACAAAAATTGATTTTTCTTTGCATTTTAGACCTCTTGGAGATGAGAAATTAGAAGTGATTTGGCAAAGTAAATTTGGTTTTGGAAATGCGGTATATCAAGGAGCTAACCGATATTATTTGAATAATTTTTTTATGCAACAGCATAAAATAGAATTCAAAGGAAAGAACTTTTTCCTGAGGGGATATACTACATCTGAAAATGGAGGTGACTCTTATGATATGCAATTCACTGGAATTAATATTAATAGAATGTGGAAATCAGATAATGATTGGTTTGGGCAATATGCGGGTGCTTATTCTCAGGCTTTTGCAGGTTTGTTTGGTCCTTCTTATGCGGGTAATGCAGGCGCTTCGCATGCTTTTGCCCGTGCAGCTGCCGAAACAGGCAGACTAGTTCCGGGTACAGCGACTTTTAATTCTGCGTTTAATCAGGTAATTTCAAATCCAGATGTATTGTCAGGATCAAAATTGGTAGATAATTCTAAAATATACCATTCTGATGTGAATTATAATTTTAAAGATTTGATTTCGTTTGCCGAAATTCAAGTGGGTGGTTCGTATCGTAAATATCAATTGAATTCATTCGGAAGAATTTATACTGATGCCAATGGCCCAATTAATTATGACGAATATGGTTTTTATAGCCAAGTGCAAAAGAAATTTTTAGAAGAACGATTGAAGTTTACAGGTTCATTGCGTTATGATAAATCTCAAAATTTTGATGGAAATTATTCGCCAAGGGTTTCCTTAGTTTATGCTGCGGGTGAGTCAAGAACGCATAATTTTAGAGCCTCTTTCCAAACGGGTTTTAGAAATCCAACAACTCAGGATCAGTACATCGGCTTTAATGTAGGGAATGCGGTTTTGATTGGTTCGGCACCAGATAATTTATTACGATACTCAGAGACGAGACCTGTCGCAAATGGTTCTCCTGCTGTGGGGCAATTGTATGCAGGTGGTTCTTCGGTAACTATGACAGGTGAAAATGCCTATAATAATTCATATACAGCATCTTCAGTGATGGCTTTTGCGGCTTTTGCAGCAGCTAATCCAGGAAATACGCCAGGTGCAGCTGCCTTGTTGCGAAAAACAAATGTAAATTATGTAAAACCTGAAGAGGTAAAAGCGTTTGAGTTAGGCTATCGTTCCAGAATTAATGATGTCAATATCGATATTAATACCTATTATAATATTTATAATAATTTTATAGGAGCAGCTAATGCAGTTGCGCCATTATATGGTACAGCATCTAATACTTTTGATTTTACAGCAGGAGCGCCTACTTATATGACAAACCCAGAAGTTCAGTCCTTACACGCTTTAGCTAATGGGAATTTCAGGGCTTATCAATTGTATACTAATACGAGTATAGAAATCAAATCATTTGGGTTTGGGTTAGGACTTTCCAGAAAAGTATATAAAGATTTTGAATTTGGTGTAAACTATAATTTTGCCGAGTTTAATTTTGATCAAGCTAAAGATCCGAGTTTTGAAGCGGGTTTTAATACACCAAAACACAGAGTGAAAGCATCATTTGGAAATGAAAAATTATTTAAAAACTTTGGGTTTAATGTTAGTGGAAGATGGAATAGTGAGTATTTATGGCAATCGTTTATGGTAGATGGTATGGTTGATTCGGCTACGGTTGTTGATGCGCAAATTAATTATAATATTCCAAGTCTTAAATCAACATTAAAAGTAGGTGGTTCTAATATTGGTGGAAGAGAATATATGCAGGTTTTAGGTGCTGGTTTAATTGGTCAACAATATTTTGTTTCCTGGACAGTAAATCCATAATGGATGGTCTATTAGAATATAAGATAGGAAATCTATTGTTTTTGATTTAATATTTTGTTGTATGATACATTTGTAAAAGAGTCTGTTTGGCTAAAAATTATTTGTTTTTCTGATGCAGTTGTTTTTACTTTTTTAAGTAATTCTGTTTTTTAAGGGTAGTTTTAAAGCTGTTTTAGACTCTTGTTTTATTTTTTTATGTTTTTTAAATAAAATTGTTGATTTTTTATTTTAAAAAATTATCTTTGCGCTCTGAAAAAACACCTAAATCATTGAATTTTGATGTGGTAAGTTTTGTAAACCTAAATAGCTGTTTAATAAATACATAAGTAATGTCTAAAGTAATAGGAAAAGTTGCCCAAATCATTGGCCCAGTAGTTGACGTTGTTTTCAACGGTAAGGATGTTGAACTTCCAAAAATTTATGATTCATTAGAAATCACTAAAAAAGATGGTACTAAATTAATCCTTGAGGTTCAATCTCACATTGGAGAAAATACAGTTCGTACCATTTCGATGGATTCAACCGATGGTTTGAGTAGAGGTTATGAAGTAGTAGGAACAGGAAATCCTATTCAAATGCCGATTGGAGCAGATGTTTACGGACGTTTATTTAACGTTGTTGGAGATGCTATTGATGGTTTGCCAGAATTGCCTAAAACAGGTGAAAACGGAATGTCAATTCACCGTCAGGCTCCAAGATTTGAAGATTTATCAACTTCTTCTGAAGTTTTATTTACAGGTATTAAAGTAATCGATTTGATTGAGCCTTATGCAAAAGGAGGTAAAATTGGATTGTTTGGTGGTGCTGGAGTAGGTAAAACAGTATTGATTCAGGAATTGATTAACAATATTGCAAAAGGTCACGGTGGACTTTCAGTATTCGCAGGAGTAGGAGAAAGAACACGTGAAGGAAATGACTTGCTTCGTGAGATGTTAGAGTCAGGAATTATAAAATACGGTGAGGAATTCATGCACTCTATGGAAAATGGAGGATGGGATTTGTCTAAAGTAGATTTACCAGGAATGAGAGAGTCTAAAGCTACTTTCGTTTTCGGACAAATGAATGAGCCACCAGGAGCTCGTGCACGTGTGGCACTTTCTGGATTATCTATTGCTGAGTATTTCCGTGATGGAGCTGGATCTGATCAAGGTAAAGACGTATTGTTCTTCGTTGATAATATCTTCCGTTTTACACAAGCAGGTTCTGAGGTATCGGCACTTTTAGGTCGTATGCCATCTGCGGTAGGTTATCAACCAACATTGGCAACTGAGATGGGAGCAATGCAAGAGCGTATTACTTCTACAAACAAAGGATCTATTACATCTGTACAAGCGGTTTACGTTCCTGCGGATGATTTAACTGACCCGGCACCAGCAACAACGTTTGCTCACTTAGATGCAACAACTGTATTGTCTCGTAAAATTGCTGAGTTAGGTATTTATCCTGCGGTAGATCCATTGGATTCTACTTCTCGTATCTTGACTCCACATATTTTAGGAAATGAGCACTACGACTGTGCACAAAGAGTAAAAGAGATTCTTCAAAAATACAAACAACTTCAAGATATCATCGCGATCTTAGGTATGGAAGAGTTATCTGAAGAAGATAAATTATCTGTATCTAGAGCACGTCGTGTACAACGTTTCTTGTCTCAACCGTTCCACGTTGCTGAGCAATTTACAGGTATTCCAGGTGTATTAGTTGATATTAAAGATACTATCAAAGGATTTAATATGATTATTGATGGTGAATTAGATCACTTGCCAGAATCAGCTTTCAACCTTAAAGGAACTATCGAAGAAGCTATCGAAGCTGGAGAGAAAATGTTAGCTGAAGCATAAATCAAGCGAAGCTTGATAAACTTCAAAAATAAAATCACAAATCCCAATTTGGAATTTGGAATTTTAAAATTTGGAATTTTAAATTAAAAAAAATGATTTTAGAAATAGTATCACCAGAAGCGTCTTTGTTTAAAGGAGAAATAACATCAATCACTTTACCGGGTGTTGATGGAAGCTTTCAAATTTTAAATAACCATGCTCCAATAGTATCCTTACTTCAAAAAGGAACTGTAAAAATTACAGCGCCAAGTTTTACTTTTAGTAAAGAAGCAGCAAAATTGTTTTCGAAAGTAAATGATCAAAACTACACTTTAGCTATTTCTTCAGGAACTATTGAAATGAAAGACAATAAAGTAATTGTTTTAGCCGACTAAGATAATTTAGATTTATACAAAAACGTCAAGCTTTGCTTGGCGTTTTTTTTTACTTTTGATTTATGAGAAATCTACCTAATATTCTTAAAGCAAAATTAGAATCCAGAATTCAAAATAATGCATTACGTCAATTGCCTACTGGGACTAATTTAATCGATTTTGCATCCAATGATTATCTTGGTTTTTCAAAATCAGAGCAGATTTTTAATCAAACTCATCAGTATTTATTAGATCATGCTTTTGTTCAAAATGGAGCAACAGGTTCCCGATTGCTTTCCGGAAATCATAATTTGTATACTATAACAGAAAATTTTATTAGCACATTTCATCAAGCTGAAAGTGCGTTGATTTTTAATTCAGGTTATGATGCCAATGTTGGGTTTTTTAGCTCCGTTCCTCAAAAAGGCGATTTGATTTTATATGATGAATTGTGTCATGCTTCCATCAGAGACGGAATTCAATTGTCTTATGCGAAAGCTTATAAATTCAATCATAATGATTTTGAAGATTTAGAAAGAAAGATTATCAATTTCAATGGCAATTCCAATAACAATTCCAATCAAATAGCTTCAACCATTTACATTGTGACTGAAAGTGTGTTTTCGATGGATGGAGATACTCCAAATTTAGAAGAACTTGTTCATTTGTCCGAAAAACACAGTTGTTATTTAGTTCTTGACGAAGCGCATGCTTTAGGAGTTTTTGGAGATAAAGGACAAGGATTGGTTCAGGAATTTGGTATTCAAGACAAAGTTTTTGCTCGAATCATGACTTTCGGAAAAGGTTTGGGATGTCATGGAGCAGCTATTTTGGGGAGTCAGGAATTGAAACAATATTTGGTAAACTTTGCCCGAAGTTTTATTTATACAACGGGACTTTCTCCGCATTCGGTAGCTACAATTTTGATTTCGTATCAGTATTTAGAAAAAGAAAATACAGATATTAAATTGCTGCGTGAGAATATTATTCATTTCAATCAGCAAAAGAATTTATTGGGTTTAAAACCCATTTTCGTTCGAAGTAAATCATCTATTCAATCGGTTATTATTCCTGGAAATGAAAAGGTAAAATACATTGCAAAACAACTTCAGGAAAAAGGTTTTGATGTTAAAGCTATTCTTTCTCCAACGGTTCCTGAAGGACAGGAAAGATTACGATTTTGTTTGCATGCTTTTAATACCAAGGATGAAATTTCGGAAGTGTTGCAGTTGTTGAGTAATTTACTTTTTTAAAATTTATGGAAGATATATTTGAAATTGTTGGTGTATATCAATATTCATCAGAGGCAATAATTTTCAAAGGGAAATTAGAATCTGAAGGAATTGAAGTTTATATGAAAGACAATTATACAATTGAAGCTAATCCTTTGTATAGTAATGCCGTTGGTGGGGTAAAACTTTTAGTGTCTAAAATGGATTATGCTAAAGCAATGGAAATAATTTCTCAAGTTTCTAAGTATTCACTAGATGATGAAAGTCAGTTGATGAAATGTCCAAATTGTAAAGCAGAACAAATAGCTATGTTTACTTCAATAAGAGATTTAAAATCGCTAATCTCATTCATATTTTCAACACTTCTTTTAGGAATTCCGTTTCGTACGAAACATAAGTATAAATGTAGAAAGTGTAGTTTTGAATTTTAAGTAGATGTTTAAATAACTTTGTGAACTTTGCGTTTTCTTTGCGTACTTTGTGGTTAAATAAAATCTATGAAATTATTTATAACAGGAATTGGTACCGATGTAGGTAAAACTATTGCATCAGCCATTATAACCGAAGCCTTAGAAGCAGATTATTGGAAACCCATTCAAGCGGGTGATCTAAACACCTCAGACAGTCATAAAATAAAGTCTTTTATCTCGAATGGTAAAACTGAGATTCATCCAAATAGCTATGCTTTAAATACACCAGCGAGTCCGCATTTGGCGGCTGAATTGGATAGCATTGTTATTGATTTAGAAAAAATTGTAGAACCAGTTACTGACAATCATTTAGTGGTTGAAGGTGCTGGAGGACTTTTTGTTCCATTGAATAATCAAGATTGTGTGATTGATTTGATCAAGCCAGATTATAAAGTAATTGTGGTTTCACGTCATTATTTGGGCAGTATCAACCATACTTTATTAACTATTGAAGCTTTGCAAAGCAGAAATATTACCATTGCAGGAATTCTGTTTAATGGTAAAGAAAATCAATCTACAGAATCTATTATTTTGAATAAAACAGGCATAAAATGTATTGGAAGAATTGATGAAGAACCTTATTTTGACCAAAATGTAATTAGAGAATATGCCGATTTGTTTCGAGAGAGTCTTTTAAACTTGCAATGACAATGACAATAACAATCGCAATGGTTAAATCTGACCCGAGCGATAGCGAACAGGCGAAGCAAATCAAAAATCGTTAATCTTCAATCAGAAATCTAATGACTTTAACAGAAAAAGACAGCCAATACCTTTGGCATCCTTATACCCAACATAAAACGGCTCAAACGCCTATTGCTATTACAAAAGGCGAAGGTGCTTTGCTTTGGGACGAAAACAATACAGCATACATCGATGCTATTGCTTCTTGGTGGGTGAATCCTTTTGGACATAGTAACAAATTTATAGCTGATGCGATTTATAAACAACTAACGACTTTAGAACACGTGCTGTTTGGCGGTTTCACTCATGAGCCAGCGGTAGTTTTAGCAGAAAAATTGATTCAAATCTTACCCAACAATCAGCAGAAAATTTTTTTTTCAGATAATGGTTCGACTTCGGTTGAAGTAGCAATCAAAGTAGCTTTACAATATTTTTTCAACAAAGGTGAAAAACGAACAACTATTATTGCTTTCGAAAATGCTTTTCACGGTGATACTTTTGCGGCTATGGCAGCAAGCGGAATTTCGTTTTACACTCGAGCTTTTCAAGGAATGTTTATTGATGTGGTCCGTATTCCAGTTCCAGTAAAAGGAGAAGAACAGCAGGGTTTTGATGCTTTGAAAAAGGTAATTAAAGAGTATAATTGTGCTGGGTTTATCTTCGAACCTTTGGTACAAGGAGCCGCTGGAATGGTCATGTATGAACCAGAAGCTTTGGGTGAGTTAATCGAAATTTGTTCAGCAAATAATGTGCTTACTATTGCTGATGAAGTCATGACTGGTTTTGGTAAAACTGGAAAAACTTTTGCTATGGATTATGTCAATCAAAAACCAGATATGATGTGCTTGTCTAAAGCATTGACTGGCGGAACCATTCCGATGGCAATTACTACTTTTACCCAAGAGATATTTGAAACCTTTTACGATGATGATATTAATAAAGCCTTATTTCATGGACATACTTTTACAGCCAATCCTACAGGTTGCGCAGCGGCTTTGGCAAGTTTGGAATTATTACAAACTCCCGAAATGCAAGCCAATTTGGCTCGGGTCAACGCCAGTCATTTGGTTTTCCAAGAACATATTAAGAATCATCCAAAAGTGACTACTACTCGAGTATTAGGGACTATTTTTGCATTGGAAATAAAGAAAGAAAGTGAAGAAAGTTATTACGGAAACATGCGTACTAAGTTGTATAATTTCTTTATCGAAAATGGAATTATTCTGCGTCCAGTAGGAAATATTGTTTACATTTTACCGCCTTATATTATTACGGATGCCCAATTACAAAAAGTATATGAAGTGGTCGAAAGTGCTTTAGAAATAGTTTAAATTTGCTAAAAAATTTTTCACAAAGATTCACAAAGAAAACACAAAGCTTCGCTAAGTTATTTTATAAAATTTTGTGTATCTCTGCGAAAATTATTTGCGAATCTTCGTGTAATAAAATATAAAGCCTTGTCTCAAATCATCTCCATAACTGCTCTGTCATCGATTTCTTCATTAGGGAATGACCCTAAAACTATTTGGGAAAATTATCTTTCTGAAAATCATTGTTTCTCTAAAAAATATTTAGACAATCAGGAAACCTGGGTTGCTTCGTTAGATGAAAAATCACAGCAAATTGTGGCTGAATTGCAGCATTCGGATGTCAAGTATAAATCATTAGACAAATCGGTTTTGTATGCTATGGCTGCTTCGCGTCAAGCGGTTGAAAAAGCAGGATGGGATACCGATTCAGTTTTTGGAATCAATATTGGTTCTTCGCGTGGTGCAACAGATTTATTCGAAAAACACTTTCAGGAATATTTAGAAACAGGGAAAGCACAAACTTTGGCTTCGCCCACAACTACTTTGGGAAATATTGCTTCTTGGGTTGGACATGATTTGCAAAGTACAGGACCTGAAATTTCGCATTCTATTACTTGTTCTACAGCTTTACACGCCCTTTTAAACGGTGTCGCTTGGTTACGTGCCGGTATGGTTGATAAATTTCTTATTGGCGGAAGTGAAGCTCCTCTAACCGATTTCACCATTGCTCAAATGCGAGCATTGAAAATATATTCTCATAGTGAAGAAGCATACCCAAATCAGGCGCTGAATTTAGACAAAAAACTAAATTCCATGATTCTGGGTGAAGGAGCAGCGGTTTGTTGTCTCGAAATGGGGAAGAAAGACAATGCTTTGGCTTTTATTGAAGGCATTGGTTATGCTACTGAAATCTTAGAACACAATATTTCTATTTCGGCTGAGGCGACTTGTTTCCAGAAATCGATGAAAATGGCTTTGCAAAATACCAATTTAGAGGATGTTGATGTAATTGTGATGCATGCACCTGGAACTAAAGCAGGAGATTTAACTGAGTATAAGGCAATTCAGAAAATCTTTGGAGAAAGTCTTCCGCTGTTAACTACAAATAAGTGGAAAATTGGACACACTTTTGGTGCTTCGGGAATGTTGAGTGTGGAATTAGCCGTTTTGATGTTGCAACACAATCAGTTTATTGGAGTTCCTTTTCTAAACAACCCTTTTAGGGTTCAAAACCCTGAAAGGGTAATAAAAAAAGTACTGGTCAATGCAGTAGGTTTTGGTGGAAATGCGGTGAGTGTGTTGTTATCTGTCTAATCTAAGTTGTAACACAAAGTTTCGCTAAGCTTACACAGAGTTACGCCAAGTAATATATTTTTATTTGTATAGAGTTCTTTCTTTGTGGATCATTGCTTAAAAAATCTTTGCTTTCTTTGTGATTGAAATGATATGTTGATTGTGGGTTTTTAACTGAACACTCAAAAACTGATTACTGATTACTTGAAAACGGATCACTGCTTTCTAAATCCCGAACTTTTTCATAAACGAGATTGCTTTCAAAACCGCGTCTTAGCATAAAGTCGCAAAATTTCTTTCTTTTCTTTAAAACATTTTTTTCCTGAATAGATTCCCAGTTTCTATTTGCCAAAGTCTCAAATGTGGTATAATATTCTTCAGGACTAATTTCTTTCAAGGCAGTATTAATAAGTGTTTGATTGATGCCTCTGAATTTTAATTCATTGGTAATTCGGATTTTTCCCCAATGTTTAATTCGGTGTTTTCCTCTGGCAAAACTACAGGCAAAACGCTCTTCGTTTAGAAAATTATCCTGAATTAAATGAGCTATTATTTGGTTTATTTCTTCCGAATCCATTTTCATGCTTCGCAATTTCTGCTCTACCTCTTCATGACAGCGTTCCTGATAAGCACAATAATGCTCGATTTTGTGAATGGCTTCTTTTATTGTATAAATGTCTTTCATCGTGAAATCAAAAATACCATTTTAAAGTCGATTTTTTATGAGATTCTAGCTTTAATGATTTTAAGCTAATACTTTGGTTTAAAGTGTTTTAAAAATCACTAAATCTGGGTATTGTAAGAATTGTTTTCTGTGTGTATTTTTAAGAAATTTAATAAAGAGGGATTTTCAACTTATAATTCGAAACTTATGAGGCTAATTTTACTTCAACTCGTGGTTTTATTTTTTATTACTACAAATGGGAATGCACATTATAGTATTCCTGAATCTGAGGATTCAGATCCAGTTATAACAACACAACCTTTGAATCAATTGGAATGTGAAGGTAATTTGGTGAAATTTAAAGTAATTGCTTCTGGCTCAGGATTGACTTATACGTGGAAACGTAAAAGGCCAATTGATGTTGACTTTGTAACAATTGTAGACGAACCAAATAATTCAGAAGACTCATCAACAAATGAAATCAGAATTTTGAGTACGGGTAGTGCTAAGTATCCCAATGGAACTCAATTTCAAGTGATTGTTTCTAATGGAAGTTCCAGTGTAACTTCTGATATTGCTACACTTACTGTAAATGAAATTACAGATTTAACTGGAGGGACTAACGTCACTCAGTGTTTTGGAACTAATTATTCGTATACTGTTACTACTTCATATCCTGCCAATGTGGTTTCTTATCGATGGAAAAAATCGATTACATCTGGTGTTTGGGACGAAATTAGTGATGGATCAATTTACTCAGGAACTACTACGGCAACATTAAATATTACAGGTGGAACTCCGGAAGAAAGCGGTAGATATCGTGTTTACATTACTTTTAATTCTTCGGGTGCTGATTGTAATGTAACCAGTACAAGCAGAACACGTCAAATTACTTTTCTACCACAGCTGACAACACCCGAAACAACAATTTTGCAACCAACCTGTGTGGTAAATACAGGAACAATTACAGTAGCAGTCCAAAGTGAAACTGATGTCTATAGCTTTGATGGTGGCTTGAACTTTCAAAATAGTAATGAAAAATCAGGATTAGTAGTAGGTCCTTACAACGTGATTATAAAAAATGCAGCAGGTTGTATTTCTCCTACAATGATTTGTCCAATAGTTGAAGTGGGGCAAGCTTCCGTTTGGGATGGGATGACTTGGCAAAATGGAGATCCTGACAGTAGTAGAAGTGTTGTTTTTGAACAAAATTTTAGTTCAATAGTCGATATAGAAGCTTGTTATTGCGAAGTTACTAATGGGGCGAATGTAGTTATCAATGGAGCACATACTTTGAAGGTGACTAATGCGGTTAATGTTGTTGATGGGAAGTTGACTTTTGAAAATAATGCTAGTCTAGTCCAAGTGAATGATGATGTAGTAAATTCAGGAAATATTAATTACAAACGTTATACCACTCCAGTAAGGCGATATGATTATACCTATTGGTCTTCTCCAGTTGATGGGCAAACTTTGAGAAATTTATCGCCAAATACATTTTATGATAAATATTTTAGTTATAGTAATGGCTGGGCTCCTCATAATTATGGTGATCTTATAATGAACGCTGGCGAAGGTTATAGTATTAGAGCGCCACAAACGTTCAGTATTACTACCGCTGCAATTGATGATAAACCAGAATTTATTGGAGTGCCTAATAATGGTGAAGTAAAAAAGACTTTAACAGGAGATCAAGTTTATCTTTTAGGAAATCCTTATCCATCGGCTATTGATGCGGATGTGTTTTTGGATTTAAATTCAACAGTATTAGAAGGAACGCTATATTTCTGGACTCACAATTCGCCACCAAGTTCTGCTATTGATGGAGATAAAAAATATAATTATACTACAAATGATTATGCTATTTATAATAGAACCGGAGGAGTAACAACTCAAAAGAAAGCTCTTTCGGGTGGTTATGAGCCATTAGGCAAAATTGCAGCAGGACAAGGTTTTTTTGCTCCTGCAAGTGCCATCGGTGGCGAATTACTATTTAATAATAGTATGCGTATTTCAGGGGGTGTTTCTGGAATAAACAACGCTCAGTTTTTTAAAATCAATACCACTGCTAAAGAAGGAATAACTCCCGAAAGAGAAAAAAACCGTATTTGGCTCAATTTAACCAATACTGAAGGTGTTTTCAAACAAACATTAATTGGTTACATTACCGGAGCAACAAATAATTATGATGCTGGTTTTGATGGGGTGACCTATGATGGTAATCCATTTGTTGATTTTTACAGTGTCAATCAAGGTTTGAATTTAACGATTCAAGGACGTGCGTTGCCTTTTAAAAAGCAAGATTCCGTAGTCTTAGGTTGTAAATCAACGATTCAAGGCGAATTCCAGATTAGTATCGATCATACAGATGGAATTTTGGATTTTGAAAGTGTTTTTCTGGAAGATAAGGACTTGCAATTACTCCATGATTTAAAAAAAGAACCGTATTTGTTTACCACTGAAAAAGGTGTTTTTAACAATCGTTTTGTGTTGCGTTATGTTGATAAGAATGAGGAAGAAGTAGTTGAGCAAGAGCTGGTAGAAGAAGTAATAAATCCAGCGGTTATAGTTTCAGTTGAAGGTAGAAAAATTAAAATAAATTCCGCTGCAACAACATTAGAAAAAGTAGCTGTATATAGTATCTCAGGAAGAAAAATGTTTCAAAAGAATCAAGTGAATGAAAATGTATTTGTTATTCCTCAATTGATTTCGGGTAATCAAGTAGTAGTGGTTGACATGTTATTATCAAATGGTAAAAAAATCTGTCGAAAAATCATTTATTAGTACTGTAAAATCTAAAAAAAATAAATTTAAAATGTCCCGATTGCTTTAAGTAGTCGGGATTTTTTTTTTTGCTAGTTATTACAGGTTTTTTTGTTATACCACAAAGCTTCGCAAAGTTTTTTTTAGACTCCAATGCACAAATTAATCTGTTTTAATCTTTTAAATCAGTGGCAAAAATAGATGAATTTCTTTGTGAGCCTTTGCGGTAAAACCACCCAAAGATTTTGAAAATAATAATTCGTGCATTCGTGGCTAAAAAACACACTACAAATCTTTCTTTTCTTATCCCGTTTTTTAAAACCAAACTTCCCATAAAATCGTAACTAGTGCAAAAGCTAATCAATTGCTTTTCAGTGTGCTGTGATTTGTTACTTCAATTAGCTTAAATACTTTAACAAAACAGCTTCTTAACGGGTATAAATGCCGATAAACGACTTTGTTTTAACATACTATTTTGATTGATTTATTTTGAATCATAATTTAAAAGTTAGCCCCTTTTCAATTTTAAAATATACTACTATGAAGAAAATTTTACTTATATTATTCTTATTACCTTTTTTAGGGTTAGCACAAGTTGATTTAGTACAATGGAATGGATCAACAGATTTAGTGCCAACTATTTTAAATAATAATATTGTTGCCAGTAATGTGACTGGAGCAGGAATAACTGGCCCTACTCCTGGTTATGATGGAATCACAGGCACTGGATGGCCAACAGGAAATGCTATAGATACAGGTAAATATTTTCAAATAACTTTAAATCCTATTTTGGATGGTGCTGTAGTATTAAATGAAATTAGATTTACTTATAAGGGAACTTATAATTCTTTTCAAGTTCGTTATTCTAAAGCTGCCGATTTTTCAAGCCCAACTACTCTTACAACGGTTACTAATGCTGCCTCAAATAATAGTCCAACTGTTGTAAGTTTGACTAATCCTATAACTGTCAATGCTGGTGAGAAAATCTATATACGTTTTTATGCTTACAATGGTGGTGGAAGTTGGAAATTGATGGACGGTAACTTATTAAAGTTGAGAGGGACAGTAACAACTCCTTCAAGAATGATCGGAGACTACGTAATTGGCAACGCTTCTGGAGCAAGTTTTCCAACAATATCTTCAGCGCTTAAAGCATTAATGGATGTTGGTGCTCGCGGAGATGTGAGGTTTTTATTAGACAATATCCTTTACAATACTTCCACTAATGAAACTTTTCCAATAGTAATCAGTCCATACGTAGGTAATGATTTGTATAAAGTAACTTTTAAGCCTAATACTGGTAAAACCGTGACTATTGCTGCGTCTAATAATACTATAAATAATAATAATAATACTGTTACATCCGTATTTAAATTAAACGGAGTTGATAGGGTTGTTTTTGATGGTAGTAATAGTGAAAATGGAACATCGAAAGATTTAACACTTGATAACACCAATTCTTCAAATAATAGCCGAACAGTGATTTGGATTGCTAGTGAAAATAGCACCAATGGTTCAAACAATAATGAAATTAAAAATGTAATTATAAGGCAACATACAAAATATAATGGAAGTCAAGATCGATCTATGGGAATATTTGCAGGTGGAACTAGTGACGTAATTTCTCAAGCCGAAGCGGCAAATTCCAATATAACTGTTTCTAATGTTGAATTTAAAAAAGTTGGTTTAGCTATTTATGTTAATGGAAATAATGATAATAGTAAACTTTCATCAAATTGGGTGGTTAAGAATAATATAATTGGTAATGATAGTTCAGATAATAGCTTGAAACCATATTGTGGTGTGGATTTTTCAAATGTTAAAGATTATGAGGTTTCCAATAATGATATTAAGGGTATTGTAAACGATATAAATCAATCATTTTCAGGTAGACATGCCGCTATTTGGATTACAGGAAATAGTAATGGAAGTATATTTAATAATAAAATTGCTAATCTTTCAAATAGTTTAGGAAACGGAACACCACAGAGTAGAGGGATTTATATTAACTCTTCTAATAACCTTATTTATAATAATTTCATAAGTAATGTTTATTCCAGTGTGGGTCCGGGAGGAAATGGAGTATATATTAATTCTGGGAGTGCTAATAAAATTTATTATAATACTATTGTAATGAACAATAATAGTAATCCATCAGGTTCTTCTTGTTTGTACATCAATGGAGGGAGTGTTTTAGAGATTAAAAATAATATTTTTTATAATACTCAAACTATAGGTAGTCAATATGCAGTATATTCAAGAGTTGCTAATTCAGCTTTCACTGCTATCGATTATAATGATTATTATGCTGCTACTATTGGTTATTTGGGTAGTGCTAGAACAACATTAGCCAATTGGAGAACAGCTACAGGTAAGGATGTTCAATCAATTGATATTCTTCCTGTTTTCGTTTCTTCAACAGATTTACATTTAAGTAACGGTGAAAACTCTAAGTTAAAAGCTGCAACACCCATTTCAGGAATTACAACTGATATTGATGGAGATACTCGTGATATTACTACACCATACATAGGAGCTGACGAAATAAAGTGTACTTTTCTTACTAAATGGAATGGTGAGAGCTGGTTTCCAGGTGCTCCTTCTATTGATAGCAAAGTTGTTTTTGTAGAAAACTATAATGAAAACGAAGATGAAACAAAATTAGATGAAAATAGAGAACTTATTGAGGCTTGTTCTTGTGAGGTAACAGCTAGTTTTAAAGTTGTAATTAAAAAAGGGCGTACTTTAAAAGTAGTAAATGAAGTTAAGGTGGCAACAGGTGCAGAATTAATTTTCGAAAACAATGCAAGCTTGGTTCAAGTTAATGAAGATCCTAACATTAATTCAGGAAATATTATTTATAAACGTGAGACAGGAATATTAAATCGTTATGATTTTACCTATTGGTCTTCGCCAGTGGCAGGTATGACTTTAGGGATATTATCACCAACAACATTCTTTGATAAATATTTTAGCTATATGAACGTTAATGCCTGGGCATTAGAAAGTCGTGCAACTGATATGAAAGAAGGAGTGGGATATAGTGTTAGAGCACCACAGTCATATAAAACTACTGGAAGTATAGAAATATATAAAGCAACTTTTACAGGAGTACCGCATAATGGTTTGGTTACTTTAACATCATTAGCAGGAAGTCAAGCCCACTTATTAGGAAATCCTTATCCATCAGCAATTGATGCAGATGTGTTTTTAAATTTGAATTCTGATTTAAATGTACCTGAAGAGCAGAGAGTATTAGAAGGGACTCTTTATTTCTGGACACATAATTCTCCACCAAGTGATGCTATTCCTGGAGATAAAAAGTATAATTATACAACTGCTGATTATGCTACTTACAATAGGACTGGTGGAGTTGGAAATGGTCCAAAAGCTCTAGCTGCTAGTACAGGAGGAACTCCACCAACTGGAAATATTGCTGCAGGTCAGGGATTTTTTGCACCAACAAAAGCAGGAGGAAATGTAGTGTTTAAAAATACTATGCGAATTTCTGGAGGAGCTTCAGGAACAGATAATGCACAGTTTTTTAAATTGAGTACTAATTCTAAAACAACTACTACTGTTGCTAAAACAGAGAAAAACCGTATTTGGTTGAATTTAACAAATAATGAAGGAGCTTTCAAGCAAACTTTGATTGGTTACATTACAGGGGCAACTAATAATTATGATGGTGGATTTGATGGAATGACTTATGATGGCAATCAATATGTTGATTTTTATAGTGTAAATAACGAGGTGAATTTAGCTATTCAGGGACGTGCTTTACCTTTTGTAAAAAAGGACAGTGTAGCCTTAGGGTATAAATCAACAATTAAAGGGGAGTTCCAAATTAGTATTGATCAAACCGATGGTGTTTTGACTACTCAGAATGTGTTTTTAGAAGACAAAGATTTAAAAGTAGTCCATGACCTTAAAAAAGAAGCGTATACTTTTAGTACTGAGAAAGGAGCTTTCAATAATCGTTTTGTATTGCGTTATGCCGATAAAAATGCAGTAGATGAAGTGATTGTTCCCGAAACGCCTGGTCAAGAATCAAACGCAGCAGTTATTGTTTCGGTTAAGGATGGCGAAATCAAGATAAATGCTACTACAACAAAATTAGATAAAGTAGTTGTGTATGATATGGCAGGAAGAAAGCTGTTTCAAAAGAATAAGGTAGATGCCAATGTGTTTTTTATCTCACGTTTGGTTTGGAATCATCAGGCATTAGTAGTTGATATTGTATTGACAGATGGTACAAAGCACAGTAGAAAGATTATTAATTAGTTCAAAAATTGATTTTTAAAAGTCCCGATTGCGTTATGTAATCGGGATTTTTTTTGCTAGCTAGAGCGCATTTTTAGCCATGAATGCACGAATTTTTTTTTAAATTTATGGCGAAAAATAAATGAATTTCTTTGTGAATCTTTGCGGATTTTCCTTTGCGATTCTTTGCGGTAAACAGCCCCCTGATTACTATGATTTTATCTCATTTTTTTTTAAATAATTTGCGAATTTGCAGTTTATTTTCTTGGAATTAATCCCTTGTAAATTAGGGTGTTTACAAGATTAAGTAATTTTCTTGCTGTAGCTTTTGACTTTATTTTATTGTTAAAACGTGTATTTTAACGACAGAAAACTTCCTTTAAACGATTTTTTTAGTAATTTTATCTCAGATTTTTAGACCCCCTAAAAAATTGCGTCTACTAGATATAATTTATCTAGTGGTTTGTTTATTTTTTTAAATAAAGGGGTCATGAATAAAAATTACTTTACTTCTATTACACCAATAAAAACGATTAAAACCTGCTGTTTTTTATTGGTAATTTTTTTTTCAATTTCTTCTTATGGGCAAGATGTTAAGAATCATCTGGGTACTTCTTCGCCAGGATCAGGAACACTAGAGATACCTGCAGGGGTAGGAATGTCTGGAAACTCCATAAAGGTTCAAACCTGGGGAGCTGGTGGTGGTGGTGGTCCGGCGGCACTATTAGGTCTTCTTAATGTTCTTAATGTAGGCGGCGGCGGCGGTGGTGGAGCATTCCATGAGGGAATTCTAAATAATGTTGGAGAAGACCCAGACAATGTAAAAATTGGTTATACTATTGGAGCAGGAGGAGCAGGAGGAACACCTACTACTATTGATGGCAGGAATGGAGGAAATTCATTTTTTTCTACTGTCTCAGCTAATGGAGGTAAAGGAGGAGCAGCTGGAATACTTTTAGGAGGAATATTAAATTTGTATGCTTCAAATGGAATAGGTGGTCAAGGAGGTCAGGGTGGAAGTTTTTCAGGAGGAGATGGTTTTACTGCTGGTCTACTCGGACAAGGTTTGGGTTTAGTAAGTGGTGGTGGTGGTGGCGCAGGTTCCGGTGGAGATGGCAAAGGTAGTAATGTGGATATCCTTACTCAAACTGGCGGAGCTGGCGGAATAGCTAATGGTAGTGATGGCGGAACAGGGGGTAAAGGTGGAGATGGTCTTACTATTTCAAATTTGACTCATGGTAATGGATTAGCTGGTGGCTTTCCCGCAGGAGGAGGAGGAGGAAGTTATACTACGTTAGATTTAGTAGGACTTTTTGGTCGTCCTAAAGGAGGTGATGGAGCTAATGGTCAAATAAAAGTAACCTATACTTGTCCTGTTTATACGGTTTCCAATGTTACAGCTGATGATGTATGCGTTCCAATAGGAACTACTGTTGTTACTTTGAACGGATTTTTACCTGTAGGGAAATATACTGTAACCTATGATGTTAGTTCTCCTTCACAACCCGGACTTCAGGCTGTTGACGTGAAGGTTACAACAGCAGGAACGCTTAAGTTTACAGTATCAGGATTAACAGTTGTAGGGACAAGTCGAATAACTATCAAAAATATAACATCAGTAGATTGTTCAACCAATATTGATGAATACGTTGATGTAACTGTAAGTCCTAATTTAGTTGCAAGTGTTGCTATTACGGCTTCTCCATCTGGAGCTATTTGTTATGGTACACCAGTAACATTTACAGCTACGCCAACTAATGGAGGGACAGCACCAGTATATCAATGGAGAGTAAATGGAGTAAATGTTGTGGGTGCTAATGGTATAACTTATACGAATTCGGAATTAATAAATGGTGCTGTTGTTAGTTGTGTGATGACATCAAATGCTACTCCTTGCCTTACAGGAAATCCAGCAACATCTAACCCTAATTACAATGGCAATATCAGGACCAGCGGCAAATTCAGTTACTGTTTGTATTGAAGGTTCAGGAAGTTTAACTGCGTCAGCTGTTTGTATTGCTGGGGTTGATATTGTCAAAAATGCTGGTACTGGAGCAAATGTTGCAAAAGCAGAATCTATTTTAGATTGGACTATTCCTACTAATCCTATCGGAGGTATTACAGCTGATGATGGAATAGTGGCTTCATCTACACTAACTATTGGAGGCTTGCTAGCAGGAGGTGGAACTTTTGCAACTAATTATCTTCAAGCAAGAAACTTCGATTTTTCTGGTATCCCATCAAATGCTATAATTAAAGGGATACAAGTTTCTGTAGATAGATATAGCGATCAAAGCGAATCTGGAAGATATGTTAGAGATAATACTGTAAGCTTAATAAAAAATAATTTTATAGTAGGCGCTAACAAAGCGGTAATTGGTAGCAATTGGCCAAAGATTAGTGCTGCTATTGATTATGGAGGGGTATCGGATTTATGGGGTACAACATGGACTATAAATGATATTAAAAATCCGAATTTTGGAGTTGCTATAGCCGTAAATATTCGTGCTCCGGGTGTAGTTTTAGGGTCTACAACAACAACCGCTAATGTAGATTATATAAGTGTTATCATTACATATGATATTCCAGTAGATTGGTACAAAGATCCATCTGGAGGAACACCAATAGGTTCAGGTTCTTCTTTTAACCCAGTTGGAGTTGCTAACTCAGGATTAGCTAATACTAATACTGCAGGAATACATACTTATTATGCAGCCTGTTCTACCGCACCAGAATGTAGAACACCTGTTGATTTTGTTATTAATGGAGTGCCTACTATAGAAACTATTGTTTCTCCGGCTGCATTGTGTCCAGATGGTGCATTGAATCCAGTAGTTCCAGCATTTGATGCTAAAAGTCCTGTAATTACTGCGGATGGCTGGCAATTAGAAACAACAGTGGGAGGAGGTAATTATGCGAATATAATAGTTCCTTATACTGTTTCTTTAGCTGATAATAATAAACGTATAAGGTATTATGTTAGTAACAGTTGTACAACGACATATAGTAATGTTGTAGCAGTAACAGTAAATAGTGTTCTTGTACCTGTGATAGGTATTCCTACTCAGCCTATTTGTACAGAACCTACAGCAAGTGTAGTTGTAAATGGTTTGTCAGGAACCTGGACTGTAAGCGCTATACCTAATATAGGATTGACTGGTTTAACAGGTACTGGATCAACTACTACAATTTCAGGCTTAACTCCGGGAACAACGTATAGCTTTACATTTTCTAATGGAAGTTGTATCTCTGAAGTTTTTTCGGTTGAAGTGGAGAATTTGCCTGTAAAAACATGGAAGGATGATGCCTGGGATGGTGATGGTACTGATCCAACAATTGATGCAAAAGTAATATTTGAATCAGATTATAATATAGAAAAGAGTGTTACAGCCTGTTCTTGCGAAGTAAAGTCAGGCGCTGTTGTAGTTTTTAATTCAGGGTATTATTTAAAGCTAAGGAATGAATTAATTGTGGATCCTGATGGTTTGCTTACTTTTGAAAATAATGCTAGTTTAGTGCAAATAAATAACGTGGTAAACTCAGGAGTTATTAGTTATAAGCGTATTACTACACCCGTAAATCGTTATGATTTTACCTATTGGTCTTCGCCAGTTATAGATATGACTTTAAAACAATTATCCCCTGGAACATTTTTCGATAAGTACTTTAAGTATGATAATGCCTGGGTATCTATAGTTCGCGAAACAGGTATGCATATAGGAGAAGGATATAGTGTTAGAGCACCACAAATAATTGCAATTAACGGAAATCCAGCAAGATATCCAGCAGTTTTTAAAGGAGTACCTTATAATGATGAAGTAAAAAAGAATTTAGTTGGAAATCGAGTCTATCTTTTAGGAAATCCGTATCCATCGGCTATCAGTGCTGAAGCATTTTTAATAGCAAATGAAACAAAATTAAACGGAACACTTTATTTCTGGACTCATAATTCACCACCAAGTGAGTTTATTGGTGGAGATAAAAAATATAATTATACTACTAATGATTATGCTACTTATAATCGTACAGGAGGTACAGCTACCCGGGCTGCTATAGTAGATACTGATTTTAATTATCCGGATATTAATTCCAGTATTCCTAATGGTAATATTGCTGCTGCTCAAGGCTTTTTTGCACAAGCAAGTGCAATGGGAGGAGAAATTGTTTTTAATAATAGTATGCGACTTACTGAAAATGCTGTAATGGATAACTCTCAATTTTTTAAATTGGGAACTACTTCAAAAGCTACGAGTAGAGTTGAGAAAAACCGTGTGTGGTTGAATTTGTCTAATGAAGAAGGTGCTTTTAAGCAAACATTGATTGGTTACATCACTGGAGCAACAAATAATTATGAAGGAAATTTTGATGGGGTGAGTTATGACGGAAATCAATACGTTGATTTTTATAGCATCAATCAGGAATTGAATTTGTCTATTCAGGGTCGTGCATTACCTTTTCAACAAAAAGATAGTGTTGCATTAGGGTATAAGACAGCTATTGCTGGCAATTTTAAAATTAATATTGACCATGTAGATGGTTTGATGACATCACAAAAAGTATTTTTAGAAGATAAAACTACACAAGTGCTACATGATTTAAAAGAACCGTATTCTTTTACTACCGAAAAAGGAATTTTCAATGATCGATTTGTGTTGCTATATGAAGATAAAAATGCTGTTGAAGAAATTGTTGATGTAAACGTTGAAGGAGTGGTAATTTCGACGAAAGACAAAATCATAGCTATTGATAGTGCCAGTGAGATAATTAAGACTATTTCTGTTTATGATTTTTCAGGGAAATATGTGTATTATGATGCCGCCGTAAATGTAGCAGCTACAACTATTAGTAATTTATCGAATGCTCATCATGCTTTAATCGTACAGGTAGTATTGGAAAATGGTAAAAAAGCAGTGAAGAAAATAATCTATTAATTTAGGAATACAATTTATGACCATAAACCTTTTAAATAAAAAATCCATTAGAATTTAGTTTCTAATGGATTTTTTTATATTTCAAAAAAGTCTTTATTTTCTTTTAACCGATGCTTCAACATTACGCTCAATAGTATGTCCTGGACGAGACCATTTTGGTTTTTCGCCTAAAGATTGAAATTGAGAATCTTCGGCTTCAACCGTTTTGGGTTGTACTACTTTTGTAAATGCTTTTTGTGGATTCAAACCTAGCATCTCAAACATTTTCATGTCTTCGTTAACATCAGGATTTGGAGTGGTTAACAATTTGTCACCAGCAAAAATAGAATTGGCACCAGCAAAAAAGCACATGGCTTGTCCTTCGCGGCTCATATTCGTTCTTCCTGCGGATAGACGCACCTGAGTTTCTGGCATAACAATACGAGTAGTGGCTACCATTCGAATCATTTCCCAAATTTCAACTGGTTTTTCTTCTTCCATTGGAGTTCCTTCAACGGCAACAAGTGCATTAATAGGCACTGATTCTGGTTGTGGGTTTAAAGTAGAAAGTGCTACTAGCATTCCTGCGCGGTCTTCGATGCTTTCTCCCATTCCGATAATTCCTCCACTACAAACAGTAACATTCGTTTTACGGACATTTTCTATAGTTTGTAAACGATCTTCAAATCCTCTTGTCGAAATAACGTCTTTGTAATATTCTTCAGAAGTATCTAAGTTGTGATTGTAAGCATATAAACCTGCTTCGGCCAAACGTTGTGCTTGATTTTCGGTAATCATACCTAGAGTACAACATACTTCCATATCTAGTTTGTTAATGGTACGAACCATCTCTAAAACTTGGTCAAATTCAGGTCCGTCTTTTACGTTTCTCCAGGCTGCTCCCATACATACGCGTGATGAACCTGTAGATTTTGCACGCAAGGCTTGTGCTTTTACCTGGCTCACACTCATTAAATCATTTCCTTCAACGCCAGTGTTATAACGTGCTGCCTGAGGACAATAGCCACAATCTTCTGAACATCCACCAGTTTTTATAGACAATAAAGTAGATACTTGAACCACATTTGGGTCGTGGTGTTCTCTATGAATGGATGCGGCTTCAAAAAGCAAATCCATCATAGGTTTATTATATATAGCAATAATTTCTTCTTTTGTCCAATCGTGTTTTGTAATACTCATTGAATTGTATTTTTTAATGGCTCAAAAGTAGTCAAATTGTTCAAAATAGCAATGCAATAGCTTTAAAAAGGGATTGGACAAAAAGAAGCTTTATGGATTAATCTGATGGATATTTTCTTTTCCAGAATAATAGTAATGAAAAGCTAACAATCATTACCGAAACGATTGCTTCAATAAATAAAGAAATAACATAAGTCATTACGGTAGCTTCTCCTGGATATAGTATGGTATAAGATAAACTTTCAATGAATTCATCACCACCTTTAGAATAAATATAGGCGGTTACACCAATAATACTTAAACTAATACCAATGAATCCCGTAACGAATGCTGAAATAGCATTTTTACCAAAATTGTTTTTTCCGTGTTTATAATTAGATTGTAAAGTTTTGTTGACTCCATAATAGACAAACAAGATATTCAGTAATCTTAAATAAAATACATCAGTAAGTTGGAGCATTTCAATCAACACAAAGTAAATAGCGATTCCTATAAAAATAATAATTCCGTTATATAATTCTTTTGGCAGTTTCATACGCTTAATTTTTTTAAGGTTAAAAAATAAATATTTGATATTAATTGGGCGTTCTCTATCAAATTTACGTAAAAAAAAGGAGGAATTTTAAAAAAACAGCAGTTTTTTATTGCAAATTAAGCGTATCTAGGTATATAAGCGTTTGCGTTTTGTCTTTCTCAATTTGCTCTTTCAATAATAGGATCGAATCAAATTTTTCTTCTCCCCGAATGCGTTTTAGTATTGAAACAGTTATTTTTTGATTGTATAAATCGCCTTCAAAATCTAAATAATGAATTTCAACAGATAAATCTTCGACGCCAACAGTAGGGTTGATGCCAATATTCATCATGCCATATATTTCTTGATTGTTGATTAGGCTTGATACAATATAAACTCCTTTTAGCGGAATAAGTTTGTAATCTTCCTCAATAGTAAGATTGGCTGTTGGAAAACCAATGGTTCTTCCGAGTTGTTTTCCTTTAATCACGGTTCCGGTCACAAAGTAGTTGTATCCTAGGTATTTGTTTGCTAAAATCATGTTACCCTCCTGAATAGCATTTCTAATTTTAGTGGAACTTACCGAAATTTCGTTGATTTCCTGAGCAGATATTTGTTCGACTTCAAAGTTGTATTTTTCTCCAAATTCAATCAAATTGTGGATGTCGGCCGTTCTGTTTCTTCCAAATCGATGGTCGTAACCAATAATTATCTTATGAATTTTAAATTGTTCGACCAATACCGTTTTTACAAATTCTTCGGCGGTTAATCTGGAGAAACTTTCATCAAAAGGATGAATAACTAGATTTTGTATTCCTAATTGTTCCAATAGACTTACTTTTTCAGAAATAGTGTTGAGTAATCTTATTTCTGAACGTTCTTGTAAAATCATTCTTGGGTGTGGAAAAAAAGTAAGTACAAGACTTTCGTATTCTTCGCCATGAGTATGCTGAATTACTTTTTCGAGTATTTTTTTATGTCCAATATGTACCCCATCAAAGGTGCCTAAAGTAAGGATTGTTTTTTTGGGAGAACTGAAATCTTTTATAGAATGAAAAATCTTCAAAGCAATTATTTTATAGTAGTGCAAATTTATGCTATCTTATTTGAATTTTAGGATATGCTGATTCTATTTTTTGAAGTATTTAGGTGGATTCTAACAAAAAAAGAAATATCATGTAATAAATCAACTGATTTCTCAGCTTTAATTAAAACCTATTTGGTGAATATATTTTGATTTAAATACTTTATTTTTGGAACTTAAATTTAGCTAGTCATGAAAATAAAAAGTCTATTCGTTTTTCTTTTATTGTGGTTTTCAGGTATTCATGCTCAAGAGAAAGAACCATGGAAAAGAATTAGTTCAACTACGAATAAACTTATTAGTAATTTAAATGTTAAGACTGCTGTTTTATTTCAATTGGATGAGGAAGTTTTAAACGAAAAACTTAAATTAATTCAGGATAAACAAGCCTTAAATACTACTATCGAAATTACAATTCCAAATGCTAATGGCGTTTTAGAAAAATTTTCAATTCACGAAGATTCTAATTTTGAACCTGAACTTCAGGCAAGATACCCAGATATTCGTTCTTATTCAGGAATTGGTATTACCGATGCAACTGCTTTCTTGAATTTTAGTATGTCTCCGCTAGGAATACAAACCATGATTGCCAGAAATGGAAATCAGATGGAATTTATTGAAAAAGATGCTGAAAACGAAGGTTTATATGTTGTTTTTGATTCTAAAAACAAATTAAAAGAACGCCTGCCTTTTAGTTGTACTACTGACAATGTGGTTAATTCGAACAAAAAAACAAACAGTCAAAGTGCAAAATTAGTTTCGAGCAATAAAACTTTTAGAACCTTACGATTAGCTTTGTCTTGTACGGGAGAATACGCTGTTTTTCACGGAGGTACTGTTAATGGCGCTTTAGCTGCTATGAATGCTACTATGACCAGGGTAAATGGGATTTTTAATAGGGATTTAGCGGTAAAACTATTATTGATTGCAAATAATAATCAGATTATATATACTAATGCTGCCACAGATCCTTATTCGGCAGCGAGTGCAGGTGTTGGAACTTCAACTACTCCAGGAGCTTGGAGTGCTGAATTACAAAATAATTTAACGAATGTTATAGGTAGTGCTAATTATGATATTGGTCATTTGTTTGGAGCAACAGGTGGTGGTGGAAATGCAGGTTGTATCGGTTGTGTTTGCGATGCCGACAAAGGAAGTGCCTATACTTCGCCGTCAAATAGTATTCCAAGAGGAGATGCTTTTGATATTGATTTTGTAGCTCATGAAATGGGGCATCAATTAGGAGCCAATCATACTTTTTCTCATGAAATTGAAGGAACTGCTGTGAGTGTGGAGCCAGGAAGTGGTTCTACTATAATGGGCTATGCAGGAATTACTACCGATTATGATGTAGAACAGCGTTCGGATGACTATTTTTCTTTTGCAAGTATTGCTCAAATCCAGAATAATTTGGCAACAAAAACTTGTCCAATTACTACAGTAATTAGTGCTAATGAGCCTGTGGTAAATGCAGGAGCTGATTATACTATTCCAAAAGGAACAGCCTTTGTTTTAAAAGGAACAGGAAGCGCCTCACCGTCGGTTACTTATGTTTGGGAACAAAATGATTCGGCTACATCTGCAAGTGGTGATTCTAGTATTGCTTTGAGTACCAAATCCAATGGTCCTTTATTTCGATCTTTTCCTCCTGTGAATACGCCAGTTAGATATATGCCTAGTTTCGAAAATGTATCTGCTGGAAAATTGACCAGCAGATGGGAATCGGTTTCTGATGTTGCCCGAACGCTTCATTTTGTTTTAACGGCTAGAGACAACGCTGCTGAGGGATTAGCTCAAACTATTTCAGATGAAATGGTAGTTAATGTAAGTGGAGCTGCTGGACCATTTGAAATTACTTCTCAAAATATAGATAATTTAAGTTGGTTTCAGAATTCGAATCAAAATATTACTTGGAACGTAAATGGAACTAGTAGTTTGCCGGGAGCTTCCAGAGTAAATATCAAGCTTTCTGTTGATAACGGAGTTAGTTTCCCAATTACTTTGGCTTCGGCTGTTGCCAATGATGGCTCTGAAACAATTACTGTTCCGGATGTTTCGGCTCAATTTTGTAAAATTTTGATAGAACCTACAGATAATATCTTTTATGCTGTAAATAGTAAAACCTTTGCAATAGGATATATAACCGAGTCCAGTTGCCAAACTTTTGATTTTGCAACGCCATTTGATATTCCAGAGCAAAGTAATTTTGCTACTAGAGAAATCGTAGTTCCTGCAACCAATTCTTTTGTTTCGGACCTAAATGTAAATGTAGATATTTCTCATCCTTATTTTTCCGATCTTCAAATGGAATTAGTAAGTCCAGAAGGAACGGTGGTGAAGTTGCTTTATAATGGCTGCGGAACAACAAATGGTCAATTAAAAGTTGATTTTGATGATGCAGGTGGAGATTTGTCTTGCGGAAACGCTACTTTGCAAACTGTAGCTCCTTTAGGTGTTTTGGGTAATTATAACGGCGAGAATCCAGAAGGAACTTGGTTGTTACGTATTCGGGATATTTTTACTAATGATAAAGGGGTTCTAAATGCAGCTTCGGTTACTATTTGTACTCAGGATTATACCTTAATAGCAGTTGATGAGATTAATAAAGATTTAAGAGTAAGTTCTAAGACTAATGATGGTAATTTTAATGTAAAATATATTAGTACTGCTGCTACAAGTGAGATTGAAATTTTGGTTTATGATGTTGCAGGGAAAAGATTGTTTGATGAAAAATATCCAAATAATGGGAATGTTAATCAAGATATTCAATTACCAAATAAACCTCAAGCAGGGATTTATTTTGTAGTTTTAATTGATGGAGGTGTTAAAAAAACAGCTAAAATAATTATCATATAAGAGCCTGTTTAAATTTATTTTTTTAATAAATTTTCTTTTTCCCCGTCCCTAAAGAGTGAAAAATTTATTAAAAATTCATCAAATATTACACCCTTTAGGGTTTGGGGAAATTAATTTTGATGAATTTTAAACAGGCTCTAACTCGAGATTCTTATTATGAAAAAGGCTGAAAATTTCTGTTTTCAGCCTTTTTTTTATTTTCCATTAAAAGAAGTCATGGTGTTTTCTAAACCTGCTGTTCCAAAAGATTTGATAATTTCAGAAGCTAATTCTAGCCGTTCGGGGAGTGCTTCATTTTCGGCAGCATTCCATTCTCCTAATACATAATCGACTTGTTTTCCTTTCTTAAATTCGTCACTAATTCCAAAACGAAAACGAGTGTAATCAGTTGTATTTAATGTGGCTTGAATACTTTTTAATCCATTGTGTCCTCCATCGCTACCTTTTTTTCTGATTCGTATGGTTCCGAAAGAAAGATTCAGATCATCCGTGATTACTAATAGATTTTCTAAAGGAATTTTTTCTTTTTCTAACCAATATTGAATCGCTTTTCCGCTCAAATTCATATAAGTATTGGGTTTTAAAAGTAAAAAGCTTCTTCCTTTGAATTTATATTCTGCCAGAGAACCTAATTTTACTGTTTGAAAATCAAGCCCTTCTTTTCGAGCTAAAAAGTCTACTATTTTAAATCCAATATTGTGACGTGTATTTACATATTCGGCACCAATATTACCCAATCCCACAATTAAATATTTTTTACTCACGTTTTTTATATTGTTTTTTTGGTGTTCGTGAACCTCCGGTTTCATATTGTCGATGTTCTCTTCTTTTGATGGTGATGAAAACAGTTTGGTGATCCATTTTATCATAGTGCAAAAATAAGTATAAATTTCAATTACAAGGGTCAATTTCAATTTCAATAATCAACTTAATGTGCATACTGTGGTTTACTTTTGTTTTTATATTGTACTTGTACTTAATTATTTGTTATTGGTATTGTTTCAAAAAAAAAGCACCAACCTTTCGATTGATGCTTTTAAGTATGATTGAAAAAAGATTATTTTTTCTTTCCTTTTGCAGGTGCTTTTGCTGCTTTTGCTGCTTCTTGAGCTGCTTTCATAGCCGCACGAGAGATCTTCACTTGACAAATAACAGTGTTATCTGGGTGCATGATTTTGAAATCAGGCGTAGGTACTTTAGTTACATATAACTTGTTACCCATATCAAGTGGAGTGATGTCAGCTTCAACAAAATCAGGAAGATTTTTAGGTAAAGCTTTAACTTTTAATTTACGGTTGTTGATACGTAAATCTCCACCAGCCATAACTCCTTTAGACTTACCAACGATTTTTACAGGAACTTCCATAGTGATTTCCTTGTCATCATACAATTGAAAAAAGTCAATGTGTAAAATTTTGTCAGAAACTGGGTGAACTTGAATGTCTTGTAAAATTGCATTGAATGATTTTCCTTTCTCAAGTTCGATCACAACTGTGTGAGCGTTTGGAGTGTAAACCAAGTTTTTGAATGCTTTTTCTTCTGCTGAAAAATGAACTGGTTGATCTCCTCCGTATAACACGCAAGGAACCGCTCCAGCATTACGTAAGGCTTTAGTCGCAACTTTGCCCACGCTTTCTCTTTCTGATCCTTTAATTGTAATCGATTTCATTTTAAATATTTATATAGTTATTAATTAAACTCTTTTTTTTAGCTCCAAGTACTTAGTCCCAAGTCCTTAGTTTTTAGTCTCTGGTTCATAGTCTAGTTCTCAGTTATCCACTAAGGACTATGTACTAAGTACTTTTTAGTTACATGATAAATTTTCCACTAATGGAATTGTTGTGTTGTACCATTTGCATTACTTCGGCAAAAAGAGGTGCACAACTCACGACTCTAATTTTCTTTGATTCTTTCTTTAATGGGATAGAATCCGTAACAATTAATTCGCTTAGTTTTGATTCTTCTATTCTTTCGTAAGCTTTTCCAGATAAAATAGCATGTGTGCAAATAGCTCTAACACTTAATGCTCCTCTTTCGATCATTAAATCGGCTGCTTTTGCTAATGTTCCACCTGTGTCAATCATATCATCAACAAGAATTACATTGCGACCTTTTACTTCGCCAATTAACTCCATGGTGTCAATAATGTTGGCTTCTTTTCTTTGTTTGTAACAAATAACCACATCCGATTCTAAGAATTTAGAATAAGCATACGCTCTTTTAGAACCTCCCATATCAGGAGAAGCAATGGTTAAATTTTCTAATTTTAAACTTTCTACGTACGGTAAGAATATTGTTGAAGCAAAAAGGTGATCTACTGGTTTTTCAAAGAATCCCTGGATTTGATCTGCATGTAAATCCATGGTCATGATTCTTGTTGCTCCCGCTGCTTCTAGCATTTTGGCAATTAGTTTTGCTCCAATTGGAACCCTAGGCTTGTCTTTTCTGTCTTGTCTTGCCCAACCAAAGTATGGCATAACTGCAGTAATGTGTCTTGCCGAAGCGCGTTTTGCAGCATCAATCATTAATAATAACTCCATTAAATTATCCGTATTTGGAAAAGTAGAGCAAACAATAAAAACGCGTAAACCTCTTATAGATTCTTCGTAAGAAGGCTGGAATTCACCATCACTATAATGTGACATAGAAACTTTACCTAATGGAATACCATATTCTTTAGAAATTTTCTCAGCTAGATAGACACTTTGTGAACAAGCAAAAATTTTAGCTTCTGGTTCTTTTTGTGACATTTAATTTGTTGTTTTTATTCCGCTGCGCTCCATACAATTTGGCTTTGCTTTTTTCTAAAGCTAAAATATGTATAAATACCTCGGGTGGAGTTAGTTAGTATATGCTGTTTTAACGAGCTGCAAATTTAGAAAATTAATTTAACTGTGAAAGTAAAATTTTAAGAAATTTTCTTAGAATCTTTAAGAATATTTTTTACATTTGCACCGTGTTAAAGGAAAAGATATTTAACTACCATTAAATATCTCTTTATTGCGTTGAGACAATTGTTTTTTTGTCTCTGTCTGCTAAGCCCGGATGGCGGAATTGGTAGACGCGCTGGTCTCAAACACCTGTGGGAAACCGTGCCGGTTCGACTCCGGCTCCGGGTACAAAACCGCTTCGAAAGAAGTGGTTTTTTTGTTTTTATACTTTTTTATTGTGGTTTTTTTGTTCGAAATAGACCTTGCCTAGAAGTTTTATTTGGAATAATAAACAAAATACTATTTTACTTCTAGAATTGTTTTCAGACTTGCATTTGTTGTAAATGTCAATTTTAATGTGCGTTTGCAGCTGTTTTTATGGATATACCCCTTGTATTGTATTGTAATACCCCTCTTTTCTTTTGAGGTGTTGCTTAAATTTGTAGTCCAGATATTATATTTTTATTTAGCTTGCTGCTTTAAGTTGAATTTAATGCATTTTTATGTGTTTTCAATTATTGTCAATAAGTTAGTTTAGAATAAAATTTCTGATGATATTAAAATTTAAAAATCCGAGTTAATAAAATAAAATGATAATGAAGAATATTGTAGTAGCGCTTGCTTTGTTTTTAAGTCTGCAAAATAATTTTGCCCAAAATAATGAATGGGAGAATCCTCAAATTGTTGATAGAGGAAAAGAAGAAGGAAGAAGTTCCTTTTTATTGTTTAGTAATGAAGCGGAGTTAAAAGCCAATAATCCTCAAAAATCAGAATTGTATCAAAGTTTGAATGGGAACTGGAAATTTAATATTGTTAAAAATCCATCTCAAAGACCGATGGATTTTTACAAAACAGAATTGAATGATAGCGATTGGAAAAACATTCAAGTGCCTTCCAACTGGGAAATCCAAGGTTATGATATCCCAATTTATACTAATGTTACCTATCCATTTCCTAAAAATCCCCCATTTATAACTGGAGATTATAATCCTGTAGGGACATACAGACGCAGTTTTACAGTTTCGGATTCTTGGAAAGATAAAGAAATTATACTTCATTTTGCATCAATTTCCGGTTATGCCAGAGTATTCCTGAACGGAAAAGAAGTAGGAATGACAAAGGCTTCTAAAACGCCTGCCGAATTTAATATTACTTCTTTTTTAACAAAAGGCAATAATTTGATTGCTGTACAAATATTTCGTTGGCATGATGGAAGTTATTTAGAAGATCAGGATTTCTGGAGATTAAGTGGAATCGAACGTGATGTTTATTTGCAAGCAATGCCTAAAACTACTATTTGGGATTATTTTGTAAAAAGCGAATTAGATTCTGAATATAAAAACGGAATTTTTAATCTGGATATAACTTTAAAAACGTTCGAAAATAATAAAATAAAAAATCCTGCGATAAAAGTGGATTTATTTGATAATGAAGGTAAAGTTGTTTTTTCGGAAAGTAAAAAAGTAAGTTCCAAAGAACAAAAAATTAGTTTTGAAAAAACCATTGAAAATGTAAAACAATGGAATGCCGAAACGCCAAATTTATACCGATACACCATTACTTTGCTTGATAATAAAGGAAAAGTAATCGAAATTGTCTCTAAAAAAACAGGTTTTAGAAAAGTAGAAATCAAAGACGCTCAATTATTAGTTAACGGCAAAGCAGTTTTGGTAAAAGGAGTAAATATTCATGAACATAGTGATACAAAAGGACATGCTCCAGATGCTGAATTAATGGTAAAAGACCTTCAGTTAATGAAGGAAAATAATATTAATGCTATCAGAATGAGTCATTATCCGCATGATACTCATTTTTATGATTTATGTGATGAATATGGCTTTTATGTAGTGGACGAAGCAAATATTGAAACCCACGGAATGGGAGCCGAGTTGCAAGGTTCGTTTGATAAATCAAAACATCCTGCTTATTTGCCAGAATGGGCTCCAGCGCATTTGGACAGAATTAAAAGAATGTTTGCATTTGATAAAAATCATCCGTCAATTATTATTTGGTCTTTAGGAAATGAATGTGGAAACGGCCCTGTTTTTTATGATGCTTACGATTGGTTAAAACAAGTAGATTCTACTCGTCCAGTTCAGTTTGAACAGGCTGGAGAAAATAGAAATACTGATATTGTAGCTCCTATGTATCCCGGTATTAAGAGCATGAAGGATTATGCAAGTGCCGACAAAAAGCGTCCGTACATTATGTGTGAGTATTCACATGCGATGGGTAATAGCAACGGAAATTTTCAGGAATATTGGGATATTATCAATAGTAGTAAACACATGCAAGGTGGTTTTATTTGGGATTGGGTGGATCAAGGATTGAAAACTAAAAATGAAAAAGGAATTACGTTTTGGGCTTATGGAGGAGATTTAGGCGGAGAAAAATTGCAAAATGACGAAAATTTCTGTGCGAATGGTTTAATAAGTGCCAATAGAATTCCGCATCCAGGTTTGTTTGAGGTTAAAAAAGTATATCAAAACATTCAATTTCAGTTGGATGATAAAGCTAATTTAGCAGTGACGAATCATTTTAATTTCACCAATCTTTCTAATTATACTTTTAAATGGGAGTTGATTAAAAATGGAAAAAAAGTAAAATCGGGAGAATTTAGTTTAGACGTAAATCCTGAAGAAACGAAACAAGTAGCTTTAGATTTAGGTTCACTTGATGGAAATTCAGAATGTTTTTTAAATGTTTTTGCAGTTTCAAAGGATGATGCTCCTTTGGTTATAAAAGGGCATGAATTTGCCAGAGAGCAATTTACAATTGGAAAAGGAAATTACTTTAAGAATACTATTGCTTCTGCAAAAAGTTCAGCAAAACTGAAGCATTCGATTAAAAGCAATGTACTTTTATTTGAAACCGAAACAATTATTGGAACATTCGATTTAAAAAAAGGAGAAATTTTGAAATATGGATCGAAAAAAGCAGAAGAGACAATGGTTAGCCATTTCCCAACACCGTATTTTTGGCGTGCTCCAACAGACAATGATTTTGGAAATAAGATGCAAAATAAATTAGTAGTTTGGAAAGAAGCATCAAATAATCCCACTGTTGTAAGTGTCAATTTAGATAAAAAATCTCCAGAAGGATTGCTCATAAAAGTAGTTTATCAATTAGCAAAAGTAGAAGTTCCGTATACAGTAGATTATTTAATTCAAAGTGATGGTTCAGTAAAACTTACTGCATCTATTGATATGACAGGGAAAGAATTGCCTGAATTGCCTCGTTTTGGAATGCGTTTAAAATTAAATGGAACTTATGATAATTTGAATTATTACGGAAGAGGACCTTGGGAAAATTATTCGGATAGAAATACGGCTTCGTTTATTGGAACTTATTCTGATAAAGTGATTAATCAGTTTACAAGAACTTATATTCGTCCTCAAGAATCAGGTTATAAGACTGATGTTCGTTGGTTGACTTTAAAAAATGATAAAGGGCAAGGTTTAAAAATAACCGGGCAACAGCCAATAGGTTTTAGTGCGTTAAATATTCCAACAGAAGATTTAGATCCGGGAAAATCCAAATCGCAACGCCACCCTTCTGATTTAGATTTGGATTCTAATGAAGCAGTTTACCTGCATGTAGATTACAAACAGAGAGGAGTGGGAGGAGATGATAGTTGGGGACGTTTGCCACATGATGAGTATCGATTGCTAGATAAAAAATACACTTATTCTTATGTAATTTCATTAGTTAATTAATTTAGCGTTTATTTATGTTTCTTTTGGAAAACCTATGATATTTATTCATAGGTTTTTCTAATTTTATGAATTAAACCACCGCTGTTTTATAACATTGATTAAATAATGTTAAAGCGAATCATAAAATTTGAATTAAAAAAATATACCAAACCAAAACCAAACTATATTTTGATAAATAGATTCTTGTCATTTTTTATGCTTTTTATCTGTTGTACGGTTAATTCACAGTTTGTGAATGGATTATCTGTGCCAAATGACAGTCATGAGAAGTATGAAATAGGATATATCGGCATTGAAAATGGATTGGCTAATAATGCAGTAACTTCAGTTTACAAAGATAAACGAGGTTTAATGTGGTTTGGAACTTATGATGGAGTAAGCAGGTTTGATGGTTACAATTTTCTGAATTATAGAAATGAACCACATGACGCTAATTCATTAATCAATAATAGAGTTGTAAGTATTTGTGGGACTCAAAATGAAATTTGGATAGGTACAAAAGGAGGAATAAGTGTTTATAATTATTTGACCAATCAGTTTAGTACAAGGCATTATATTAATCCCTTAACAGCTAAGAATGAAGTAATTGCTATTGCAATCAATGATATAAAAGATTATAAAAAAAGTATGTACATTGCTACTGCAGGTAGAGGGTTACTTTATTGTTCAGAAAATGAATCTAAAATCCATCCAGTTCCACTTTATGTAAACGGAAAAGTACAGTGGGATTACCATGTTCAGGGAATTGATTTCGATCAATCAGGTAGATTGTGGGGTTTTGTTCAGGGAGTTGGACTTGTGATGATGGAGTTTTCGGTAAAAAAATTATCTGTAGTTTATTCGGATATTTTAAGTGCTGGTTGTGTGTTTTATGATGGATTCTCAAATGTATGGGTTGCTACAGAAGCAGGTTTGTTAAAGTACAACACGGTTAATAAAACGTATCGGGTGTACCATAATCAAGAGGTTCAGTATCTTATTACTGATTTTATGTACAAACCAGACACAAAGGAACTTTGGATAGTTACTAATGGTAATGGAATTGTAAAGTATAATTTTACTTCAGATACTTTTTCTTTGCTAAGTGCCATTTTTAATAATGAAAAATTAAACAGTAATGCTGTTTCTTCTTTGTATTTAGATAGCGGGAATCGAGTTTGGATAGGCACTTTAAGAGGTGGTGTGAATAAAGTAGAAAGTAAAAAAAGTCCTTTTTTAACAATTTCGAGAAATGAAAAAATAAGCAACACATTACCCAGTGACTTTATTCTATCGTTATGTGAACAAGATAAAGATCATCTTTGGGTAGGTACAGATGGAGGCGGGGCTAGTTTATGGGATAAAAAGAACAATGTATTTACTAATTATTCCTATAGTCCAAATAACCCTAATTCACTGGCAAATAATTTTGTTGCTTCTATCGTAAAAGATGATAAAGGAGTATGGTTTGGAACTTATGGAGGAGGAGTTTCTCTTTTTAATTCTAAGACCCGAAATTTTAAGAGATATCAGCTTTTCAATCTCAGGTATAATATTGTTCAAAGAAATATCTGGGTACTTTTTAAAAGTAAAGATGGTGTTTTATGGGCTGGATCTCCTGATGAAGAAGGATTGTATCGCTACAATGATGCTACTGATCAATTTGATTTTGTAGATGCAAAAATTAGTGGGATTATTTCGATGGCAGAAGATACAAAAGGTAATCTCTGGTTAGGGAATTTTACTAAATTAATTAAACTCAATCCAAAAACATTGAAAAGCCAGAGTGTTGAGGTGAAATATCCTGTACGCTCCATTATTTCGGTATCTAATTCTAAAATGCTGATTGGCACAGAAGGAGGTGGTTTAATGATTTTTAATCCTCAAACTTTAACGAAGAGATTCCTGACTCAGCGAGATGGACTTTCCAATAATTCAATTTTAAATATTGTTCGGGATAATCAAGGTGCTTATTGGTGTAGCACTTATAATGGGATTTTTGTATATAATATTAATAATAATAAAATTACCAGTTATCATGATGTTGATGGACTTCAAAGCAATCAGTTTAATTATAATGCGGCGCTTAAACTTTCTACGGGGGAAATAGTTTTTGGAGGAATTAAAGGTTTTAATATTATTGACACAAAAATTAATAGTCAAACTCATGATTTTCCTAAACTAATTATTACTTCGATAAAAGTGAATAACAACGCTTTAGAAGAATCAGGATTAACCGCTTTTGGGGTAGACAAATTAATCCTTCCGTATGATGAATCGATGCTTAATATTGAATTTGCAGCATTAGAGTATAGTTTGCCCGAAAAAATATCGTATGCTTATTTTTTAGAAGGATGGGATTCTCAGTGGCATTATGTAGATAACATAAGAACTGCAAATTATTCCAGATTGACTGAAGGCAATTATACTCTGAAAATTAAATCTACAAATGCAGAGGGAATTTGGAATTCTAAAACCATTTTATTGCCTATTACCATATTGCCACCCTGGTATAGAAGTAATTTGGCTTACTTTTTATATGTATTAGCTATCGCTTTTGTAATTTATGTTGTTGATAAATACCAAAAAAAGCAAGCCCAACTTAAATATGAAGTACAACTTTCTCAAGATTTGGCTAAACAAGAGAAAGAATTGAACGAAAAAAAGTTAACCTTTTTCACAAATATTTCTCATGAGTTCAGGTCGCCATTAACCATGATTATAAATCCTTTGAAGGAAATAATTTATGGCAATAAACAGCAAATAGATTCAGGAGCTATAGAAATGGTTTATAGTAATTCGAGAAGATTATTGAGCTTAGTAGATCAGCTGCTGCTTTTTAGAAAAACAGAAACAGAAACAGGAAAACTTAAAATTGCACAAATTGATATTGTAGAACTTGGTAAAGAAGTGTTTAGTTGTTTTGTGCATCATGCCAAAACAAAAAAAATAGATTATAGTTTTAGTATTTCTGAAGAAAAACTATACGTTTATATCGATCGAGAAAAAATGGAAATGGCATTGTTTAATTTGATTTCGAATGCCTTAAAATTCACAGAGAAAGAAAATGGAGCTGTTGCTGTAAATATACGATGTGTGGGCAATGAGGTTCTAATAAATGTGGTTGATAATGGTGAAGGTGTTTCGGATGATGATAAAGACAAAATATTTAATTTGTTTTATCAATCCAATAGAAATATCAAAAATAATCGCAAAGGATTTGGTATAGGTCTTTATCTGGTAAAGCAATTTGTCAACCAACATCATGGAGAAGTAAGTTGTTATGATAATGAAAAAGGAGGAGCTATCTTTGAGATTAAACTGCTCCTAGGAAAAGAACATTTTGGAGATATCGAAATACGTGAAGATTTGAGCGATAGAACTTTGTTTTTAGAAGAAGTTTTGGAAGACAAAGTGATACAGGAAAATGTATTAGAAACGATTGAAGAGTTGGAAATCGACAATGATTTAGTAAAGGATGCTAAAAGTATTTTGATTGTAGATGATAATCCGCAAATAAGAAATTATTTAAAGCGAATATTGGCTTCTAAATATCGCATTACTGCTGTGGAAAATGCCGAAGCAGCATTAGAAATAATTAAAAAAATCCAACCCGATTTAGTTATTTCTGATGTGGTTATGGGAGACATGAATGGGGTAGCTTTTTGTAAACATATAAAAACAGATGAAGAGCTGAAACACATTCCTATAATATTGCTGACTGGAGGAACATCTGAAGACGTAAAACTGAAAGGAGCCGAAGTAGGAGCAGATGATTATATTACAAAACCATTTGATAATGATTATTTGTTAGCACGAATTAACGGAATTCTTACCCGCCGTGATAGTGAGCAGAATTATTTACTCAATTCGGTTACTAAAAATGTGGCAAGCCCGAAAATGTCAGATGAGGATAAAAAACTAATAGATAGAATTGTTGAAATAATTGATTCTAATTTAGATGTCGAAAGTTTTAATGTAAAAGATTTAGCAATTGAGTTAGGAATGAGTCATTCATTAATTTATAAGAAAATTAAAAAAATTACAGGAAAATCGGTTTCTGAATTTACACGAAATGTTCGATTGAGAAAAGTTGCTACCTTATTGATTACAACTGATTTGCAAATAAGTCAAGCTGCATCAATAGCCGGTTTTGGTGATATTAAGTATTTTAGAAAACAATTTCAGCAGTTTTATAATATGAATCCTTCTGATTTTAAGAAAAAATATCAAAATGTAAAAGATAATAAATATATATTGAATGAAAGTTTTTGGAAGTCTACTTGATTATAAATTTAGAGCAAGAAAAATTAGAAAATAAATTAAAATAACTATGATTAATTATCTAAAAAAAGTCGTTTTATTGATCTTCATCCTTTTTGGAATTAATAAAATTCAGGCACAGTCAAAAAAGCTTGAAAAAGATTCACCTGAAAAAGTACGTGCGTTTTTTGTCGCTTCTTTGGTTAAAATTGGAGATCCTGTTTTAGAGGCATTAAGTAAAAATCAATTAAAACAGTTAATGCCTGTCGAAAAATCACCAGGTGCTTGGGATGATAGAACACATGTAACTTATCTGGAAGCTTTTGGTAGGTTGTTGTCAGGTATGGCTCCTTGGTTAGAATTAGGTGCTGATGCAACGCCAGAAGGAAAACTAAGAGCAAAATATATTGATTTAGCTCAAAAATCAATTCAGAATGCAACGGATCCGAATGCTCCCGATTTTATGAATTTTGTAAAAGACAGACAACCTCTGGTTGACGCTGCTTTTTTTGCTCAAGCATTGCTTCGTGCGCCAAAACAACTTTGGGAGCCACTAGATGCAAAAACGAAAGAGAATGTTATTAAAGCTTTAAAATCATCTCGAGTAATTAAGCCATATCACAGTAATTGGTTGCTTTTTGCAAGTATGGTAGAAGCAGCAATACTTAAATTTGATAAGGATGAAGATAAAGAACGATTGAATTATGCTTTAGCTGAACATAAAAAATGGTATTTAGGAGATGGAACTTATGGTGATGGACCTGATTTTCATTGGGATTATTATAATAGTTTTGTTATTCATCCGATGCAATTAGACATATTGAAAATTGTAAATGAAAAAAATACCGACTATAAAACCGATTATGATACGGAGCTAAATAGAGCAAAACGTTATGCCGCTATCCAGGAAAGATTAATTTCTCCTGATGGCACTTATCCTCCTATCGGTCGATCATTAGCTTATCGATTTGGGGCTTTTCAATTGTTATCACAAATTGCACTTTGGAAAGAATTGCCAAAAGAAGTTACTCCAGCTCAAGTACGTTCGGCATTATATACAATGATTCACAATCAATTAAATGCAGCCGGAACTTTTGATAAAAATGGCTGGCTTCAAATTGGTTTTTATGGACATCAGCCTAATATTGGCGAAGGTTATATCTCAACAGGAAGTTTGTATTTGTGTTCCGAAGCATTCTTAGTTTTGGGGCTGCCAGCTACTGATTCTTTTTGGAGTGATGCCTATCAGCCTTGGACACAAAAGAAAATTTGGTCAGGACAAGAAATCCCTATTGACCATGCTTCAAAATAATAAACACCTAATCTAAATATAGTTATGAATTTTAAAAACTCATTTTTTATCCTAATGACTGCAGTTTCTCTAGTGGCTGTTAGTTGTAAAAGTACCGAGGTAAAACAAGGAACTTCTATTAAGCAATCTAAAGAAGAAGTAATTGCAATTATTGATAAAGTAAACAATCGTTGGCAAGATACACATCCTGAATTGGGTAATGCTTTCTGGAATGTTGCGGCTTATCACACTGGAAATATAGAAGCCTATAAGGTTACTAAAAACAAGAAATATCTTGATTATTCGAATGCTTGGGCGGAGAAAAATCAATGGATAGGAGCCAAATCCAATAATAAATCCGAATGGAAATACAATTATGGCGAAACGGATAAACATGTTTTATTTGGTGATTGGCAAATTTGTTTTCAAACGTATATCGATTTATACAATTTTACAGGAAAAAAAGATGATTATAAAATAGCTCGAGCTCGTGAGGTAATGGAATATCAAATGAGTACTTCGGCTACTGATTATTGGTGGTGGGTAGATGGCTTGTATATGGTAATGCCAGTGATGACGAAGTTGTATCATGCAACTGGTAACGAAATGTATTTAGAAAAACTACATGCCTATTTAACACATGCTAATAGCATCATGTATGATGATGAAACAAATTTGTATTTCCGTGATGCAAAATATGTGTATCCTAAACACAAAAGTGCCAATGGCAAAAAAGATTTCTGGGCAAGAGGAGACGGATGGATTTTTGCAGGCTACGCCAAAATTATCCAGGATTTACCAAATTCTTCTAAACATAAAAAAGAATATATCAATCGTTTTAAAGATATGGCCAAAGCTTTAGTTGCCGCTCAACAACAAGAAGGTTATTGGACAAGAAGTATTTTAGATCCAGAACATGCTCCCGGACCAGAAACTAGCGGAACAGCCTTTTTTACCTATGGTTTTTTATGGGGAATTAACAATGGGATTTTAGATAAAGCAACCTATTTCCCTGTAGTGGAGAAATCATGGAATTATCTAACTGGTTTTGCACTTCAAGCTGATGGAGCGGTAGGCTATGTTCAACCGATTGGCGAAAAAGCAATTCCTGGTCAAGTAGTCGATAAAAACTCCACTGCAGATTTTGGTGTTGGTGCTTTTTTATTAGCAGCATCAGAGATGTCTCGTTTTGTAAAATGATTTAATTAATTTTTAAGAGCCTTAAAAAGCGGTCTCGTTTCTAATGAAACGAGACCGCTTTTTTTTAACTTTTATTTATGAATAAAACCGTTATTTAGTGGTTTTTATCTTTTTGTCTGTTTCTTAATTAATTGATTATTATATAAAATTATTCTTATTTTAGGTGTAAAAATAAACATATTTTATTTGTAAAATACTAATTTGACCCTTAATTAATCTCATTTTACCCCCCTTTAGAAAATAGGTGTTATGTTAGATTTGTAATGTGAATTATTTGTTAATACATTCTGTTTTTCTAAAAGATATCAGAATTAATTTGGGCAGTATTCTAAACTTTTAAGAGGTTTAGGTTCTCTCTAATTGATTTAGAAGTATAATATGGGATGTCATGCTTTTTTTTGTAAGTGTTAAATAAACATTTATTTTTTATAAGTTATATAGATATGTTTTCATAAGAATACTAATTAATAACTAACCTAATTTAAATCATTAATTATATGGAATAGCCGTCTAAAGTATTTAACCAGTTTATCTACGAAAGTATAGTAAGAGTAGATAAGAAAAATTAACTAACCATTAAAATTAAAACCACACATGACAAACTTTATTAAATTAAAGAAAAAGACTCATAGCGTTTTAGAATTTGACCTGAAAAAGAATTTGACTACATTGTTAATTCTACTTTCTTTATCTCAAATTCAAGCGCATGAATTTAACGTTACAAGTGTAACAAAACTAAAGATAGCCCAGCAGCAAAGATCAATCAGTGGGCAGGTAACAGATGAAAATAATTTACCAATTCCAGGAGCAACGGTAGCTGTCAAAGGGACTCAAAATGGTGTAATGACAGATTTAGATGGAAAATTTACTTTAAAAATTAACGAAGGAGACAAAATATTAGTAGTGTCTTTTGTTGGTTATGAGTCAACTGAAACCTTAATTCTGACAAAATCAGTATTTGAAATCAACATCAAACCAAGTTTAGAAGGATTAAAAGAAGTAGTTGTTGTAGGTTTTGGAACTCAGAAAAAAGCCAGTATGGTGAGTTCAATTACAACTATTAATCCTAAAGAGTTAAAAGGACCTACAAGTAACTTAACTAATATGCTTGCAGGAAGAATTGCAGGTATGGTTGCTTATCAAAGAAGTGGAGAGCCAGGACAGGATAATGCTAACTTTTTTATTCGTGGTTTGGGTTCATTTGGTTCAGGAGCTTCTAATCCGTTAATATTAATTGATGGAATTGAGTCTTCTACAACTGATATGGCAAGATTACAGCCAGACGATATTGATGCTTTTTCGGTGCTAAAAGATGCAGCAGCAGCAGCAGTATATGGAGCCCGTGGAGCTAATGGAGTAGTGTTGATTACTACTAAGATGGGTAAAGATGGGATCACTAAGTTTAATTTTAGGGCAGAAACTAGAATGTCATCCAATTCTAGGAACTTTAATTTTGCTGATAACATTACCTACATGAAGTTAGCTAATCAGGCTAGAAGAACAAGAGATCCTTTATTAGGAGATCTTTACAATCAGAATAAAATTGATAGAACCGCAGCAGGAGATGATCCTTACTTGTATCCCAGTAACAATTGGATTGATGAATTAATCAAAGATTATACCGTAAATCAAGGCTATAATTTGAGTGTTAGTGGAGGTGGACAAAAAGCAAGGTATTATGTAGCCAGTACTTACAACGTTGATAATGGTGTACTGAAAGTAGATGGTTTAAATAATTTTAATTCTAATATTAAATTAAGAAATTATTCTTTAAGATCCAATGTGGACATGACATTGACACCTACTACCAAAGCAATTGTTCGTTTTTATGGTCAATTTGATGATTACAACGGCCCAGTAGGTGGTGGTGCTAATATTTTTAATCTTTCTATGTGGTCTAATCCAGTAGCATTTGCTAAAGTCTATCCTTCCAGTTATTTGCCTTTTATTAAACATCCTTTGTTTGGTGGTGCATTGACAGGAGGTACTACAGGTGCCATTTTAGTTAATCCTTATGCTCAAATGGTTCGAGGATACCAAGTGTCTAAAGCTTCTACAATACAAACACAATTAGAATTGCAACAGGATTTAAAGGCTATAACACCAGGTCTTAGTGCACGCACAATGGGGTATGTAAGAAGGTATTCTTATTTTGATGTTGCCAGACAGTATAATCCTTTTTATTATCAATCCTTCATAAGTCCCGTTACAGGAGAGCTTGAATTAAGTGTTATAAACGATGGCGGACCTGGTTCTGTAGGAACAGTGGGAACAGAATTTTTAGGTTATGCACAGGGAAGAAAAGATCTGGATTCTCGTATCTATCTTGAATCAGCGATTAATTATAATAGGACTTTTAGCGAAAAACATGCGGTAACAGGTATGTTACTCAATTTATTGTCAAGTTATGAGCAAGGAAATTCAGGTTCTGTAGAGAGTTCTTTACCTGCTAGGAATCAGGGGATTTCAGGACGTTTTACATATGGTTTTGATAATAAATACATGGCTGAATTTAATTTCGGGTACAACGGCTCAGAACGTTTTGCTCAAGGGAATCGCTATGGATTTTTCCCTTCTTTTGGTTTGGCTTATAATATTTCTAATGAGAAATTTTGGGAACCTATAAAAGATGTGGTAAGTAATTTAAAATTACGTACAACGTATGGTTTAGTGGGTAATGATAAAATTGGAGATGTAAATGATCGTTTTTTCTATTTATCCAATGTGACAATTGGAGATGGAAACTACGGTGCTGCATTTGGAGAACAATTTGGATTTTATCAACCAGGTGTTTTTGTAGGTCGTTATGCTAATAATAATATCGGTTGGGAAGAATCAAGACAACTCAATTTAGGTTTGGAATTTGAGCTGTATAATTCATTAAATTTTGTGGTTGATATTTACAAGCAGAATCGTACTAATATTCTTCAGCCAAGAACAAATATTGGTTCAACATTGGGGTTAACTGCCATTCCCGCAACTAATTTTGGTGAAATTGAAAGTAAGGGTATGGATATAGCCATTACCTATAATAAACAATTCAGTACTAATTGGTACACTCAGTTAAGAGGTAATTTTACGTATGCTACTAATGAAGTTTTGGTTTTTGATGAGATTAATTTTCCGGAAAATATGACTTATCGTTCCAGAATAGGTCAGAATTTTAATCAGGTGTATGGTTACATAGCGGAACGTTTATTTGTAGATCAAAATGAGGTAAATAACTCGCCAATGCAATTTGGGGATTACACCGGAGGGGACATTAAATACCGAGATGTTAACGGAGACGGTCAAATTACAGCTAGTGATATGGTGCCTATGGGGCATCCTACAACTCCAGAAATTGTATATGGTTTTGGTGGAACAGTAGGTTATAAGAAGTTTGATTTTAGTATTTTCTTTCAAGGAGTGGCACGTACATCTTTTTTTATAAATCCAGAGAATATTGCGCCCTTTGTATTGAATGGATCGTATCAAAATAATTTACTTAAAGTCGTAGCCGATGACCATTGGTCTGAAGATAATAGGAATTTGTATGCTTTTTGGCCTAGGTTGAGTAATACATTTGTTGAAAACAACAATCAAGTATCTAACTGGTGGATGCGTAATGGTGCTTTCTTAAGATTAAAATCTATAGAAGCAGGCTATAATGTTCCTGAAGAGTTTACTTCAAAAATAGGACTGAAAGGCTTGAGAATCTACTTTAGTGGAAACAATCTAGCTGTTTGGAGTAAGTTTAAATTATGGGATCCTGAAATGGGAGGTAGTGGTTTAGGGTATCCTATTCAGTCTGTTTACAATTTGGGATTAAAAGTTGATTTTTAAAAACACACAAGGTATGAAAACAAAAGATATAATTATTGAAAATAAGGTGTCACAAAAAAAGCGAAATTTTTTTGGTGTCATAATGGTTCTTTTTCTATTCGGTTTACAATCGTGTGAGAATACTTTTTTAGATGTAGTTCCAGACAATGTTACAACTTTAGAAAATGCTTTTACACTAAGAAATGAAGCTCAAAAATATTTATTTACCTGTTATGCCTATATTCCTAAAAATGGAGATGCAATTTACAACATAGGGATGTTAGCAGGAGATGAAACATGGGTAGCGCCTAATCGAGCTGCTGTAACCAGTTATGCTTTTAATATAGCAACTGGCACACAAAGAAGAGCTAATCCATATATGAATGCTTGGGAAGGTAATTACCAAGCTGCTGGACCAGCTGACCTTTATCCTCTTTTTGATGGAATCAGGCATTGTAACGTTTTTTTAGAAAATGTTGAAGACAGATCTAAAGTGCCAGATCTTTCAGAATCAGAGCGTTTAAGATGGATAGCTGAGGTTAAATTTTTAAAAGCCTATTACCATTATTATTTAATGCGTATGTATGGGCCTATTCCTGTAATTCGTGTTAATATTCCTATTGATGCTCCTGAAGAGCAAATTCAGGTATCTAGAGAGCCTATTGACGAAACAGTTGATTATTTAGTGAGTTTATTGGACGAGGCTTCAATTGGATTGCCTCCACAAATTACAGATACTCAAAATGAGTTAGGTAGAATCACAAGACCGATAGCGTTAGGTATTAAAGCGGAATTATTACTTACTGCGGCAAGTCCATTGTTTAACGGTAATAACGATATGGCGGGTTTCAATACTAAAGAAGGCAAGCCATTTTTTAATACGGTTTATGATGCTACTAAATGGAAAAGAGCAGCAGATGCTGCTAAAGAAGCTATCGATGCTGCGGAAGCAAGTGGGCACAAAATCTTTTACAAGAATGATGTTGCCTTTACGATTTCTCAAACAACAAAAACTAAGCTTGATATTACACAAGCAGTAACAGAGCGCTGGAATGATGAGATTATATGGTCAAACCCTAACAGTCGAACTTATGAATTACAACGTATCTGTATGATGCCTCTAGATGCTACAGTTGCACATACCCAAGCCAGAAAAGTGTTGTCACCAACTTTAGAGTCAGCAATGAATTTTTATACTAAAAACGGAGTGCCTATTGAAGAAGATAGAACCTTAACATTTGGGGATATTACTATATTAAGAGAGGCTACAGCTGACGATAGATTCAATATTAGGGAAGGGCATCGTACCTCAATAATAAATTTTGATAGAGAGCCGCGTTTCTATGCTGACCTAGGTTTTGATGGTGCTATTTTCTATAAGTTTGCTAGTGGTTCTGATGAGACAAAATATTTTATTAAGGCAAAATATCAAGATTATGCGGGTAGTGCCGATGCTTTTGATTTTAATGTAACAGGCTATTATATAAAAAAACTGATTAATTGGGAACAGAATTTCGGTGGAGGAACCCTATACAAAGAATACGCTTGGCCTGAATTGCGTTTGGCTGATTTGTACCTAATGTATGCCGAAGCATTAAATGAGGTTGATGGAAGATCGACAGATGAAGTGTTGCAGTATGTTGACCCTATTCGTTTACGTGCAGGATTAAATGGAGTTGTTGAATCTTGGACCAATTTTTCTAGTAATTCAACTAAATATACCACTAAAGAAGGTCTTAGAGAAATTATTCACAGAGAGCGAAGTATCGAAATGGCTTTTGAAGGAAAGAATTACTGGGATATTAGACGTTGGAAAAAAGCTACTCAGGAATTTAATGAGCCTGTAAAAGGTTGGAACGTTTTTGGAACGGCAGAAAGTAGTTATTACCAGATAAGAACTCTATACCAACAACGTTTTGTAGCGCCAAGAGATTATTTTTGGCCTATAGACGAAACTACACTTATTCAAAACCCTAATCTGGTTCAAAATCCAGGTTGGTAATAAAACCATAAAAATAAAACCATGAAATCAATTATAAAATCATCCATTTGGACATTTATATTGTCTCTAATTATGACTTTTGTAGCTTGTACTGAGGATCAAGGACCAAGACCTTTAGAAGGGAACTCTAATGCTCCAGCAGAAGTCACAAATATTACAGTTCAAAATTTACCGGGTAAAGTAAAGTTAACTTATACTTTGCCTTCTGATGACGATTTATTGTATGTTGTAGCACGATATACCTTAGAAAACGGAACTCCTATGGAAGCGAAAGCTTCTTACTATTCTAATTCTCTGCTTTTGGAGGGCTTTACAGGACAGTCAACTAATGAAGTTAAGGTTTATGCGGTAAATAGAAGTGAGACCGAATCAAAGCCAGTTACTGTAACGGTAGCCCCTCTAAAAGCCCCTGTTTACGATATTTATGAGTCATTAGTAGCGCAAGCTGATTTTGGAGGTATTCGTATCACTGCTGATAACCCAACCAAAGAAGAAATAGGTATTTTAGTGATGCAAAAAAATATTCAAGGGGATTGGGTACCACTTCGTACAAGTATTTATACTTCAGTAGATCAAATTGGGCAAAGTTTAAGAGGTTTTGAAGCCGTACCACAAGATTTTGCAATAGTTGTTAGAGACCGTTGGTTGAATTATACAGATACGCTATATACTAACATTGAACCATTGTTTGAGCAATTGATGCCTAAGTCTGCTTTTGCAGGAATTAAATTGGCCAATGATGCAAAAGTAATTGGGACTTATCCAGTTTCAAATATGTGGGATGGTCAGTTTTTGGAATGGTGGGGTTCTTATTTCACAGACAGAACAATTGATGTAGGGAATCATTTGGTAACCTTTGATATTGGTGCAAAAACAAAACTAAGCCGTTTGAGAATTTGGAATTTTTCGGAGCCTATTGGAGGTCAAAGAATGTACTACTATCTAGGGGCTATGAAAAAGTTTAGGATATGGGGTAGTAATACCTTGAATGACGGTACGCTTGACAGTAACTGGACCTTATTGGGGGAATATGAAATCAAGAAACCTTCCGGTTTGCCTTATGGACAGGAAAATAACGATGATCTTTTAGCCGCCAGAGATGGAGCGGATTATGAAATTGCCTTAGATAAACCTGCTGTTCGTTATCTTAGAATTGAGTGTATGGAAAACTGGATTGGAGGTAAGTTTATGGCTGTTTCAGAGGTACATGTTTATGGTAATCCTAATTTTTAAATCGAAGTATTATGAGTTTTTTAAAATATAAAGTATATGTAGTCATCTTGTTGGGATCTATTTTGAGTATATTTTCCTGTACAAGTGCTGATGAGTATTTAAAATTTACCGAAGGGGGAGCGATTTCTTATACAGGTAAGATAGATTCATTAAAGTTTTTTCCAGGGAGAAACAGAGTAAAGGTTGAGGGACTTATTATTTCAGATCCTAAGGTTAATCAAATGCGAGTATATTGGAACGCTAAAAAAGATTCAATTGTTGTACCAATCAATAGGTCTTCAGGGATTGATGAAGTATCCATTTTTTTAGAAAATCTTCCAGAGAATATTTATAATTTTGAAGTAAAAACTTTTGATGCTAAAGGAAACAGTTCCATTTCTCAAAACGTCAATGCTCAAACCTATGGAGAACGCTATCAAAACTCGATTGTTAATAGAGTTGTTGCTAATAATGTGCTTATAAATAGTGAATTGGTAGTTAATTTTGTAGCATTAAGTTCGGATTCTGGTGCTTTAGGTTCGGAGATTATCTATACAAATACAGCTGATGAAGAAAAAACAGTTTTTGCTGATATAGAGAATTTAAGTTTTGTAATTAATGATTTTAAAAGTGGTACTTCTTATAAATATAGAAGTCTTTACAAACCTGAAGAAAACGCTGTAGATACTTTTTTTACTGCTTATAATGAAGAAAGACCTGTTCCAACACCTGTTTTAATGAATGCAAAAGTTCCTTTTATTGCCTCATCTACTGATGGTGGAAGATGGGGGATTTTAGCAAATTGGAATTCTAATGCTGCGGTTAAAAATCATAATGGTTATGGTGGCTGGGATGAATGGAATGGTAATATTTTTAACGTGGAATCAGGTTGGGGATCTCCAGCTATAACTAATGGTAAAATTTATCAAACAGTAACTGCTGAGCCCGCTTTATATCAGTTAAAAGTTAAGTTGCGTGATACAAATCATGAAATTGGAGATGTAGGTGGAGCTTATTTTGTAATTGCAAAAGGAGATGGTTTACCTAACATTGAAAATCTTACAACAGCAGCTGAAGTTTTAGGTTACAAAAGGATTCTTGGTACATCTGGTTTAGATTATGTTATAGAGTTTACCGTTACAACGACTAGTCAGATTTCAGTTGGACAATTGACTACTCAAGCTGGTTCTACTCCTGGTCGTTTTTGTAATATCATTTCTTTTGAATTGGTTGTGGTAAAATAAATTGTTTTATTTTAAATTAAGTATGGTATATACTACCTATATGTGATATTTTTTAAAAAACATCTTGAATCTACTTTGAAAAAATATTAGTTGTTTTAAACAATAGCAATTGTGGAAATCCCTGTAATTTTCTTTACATCATGAAAGCAGATGGATTACCAAGTAATTAATTTAGAATTAAGATAATAAGTAGGTGTGTGTAATCAAGGCATAAATGGAGTCATTCATTTATGCTTTGTTTTTATCTAGTGATTTCACTTGAAACACTGGTGGGAACTGGTGTTGAAAACTGGATTTAATACATAGCTTTGAATTCCATGTTTTTTTAAAACAATCAGTTGAAAATATATAATTGGCTAGAAACAGAAAAAATTTCGGCTAAGCCAAAAAAATAAATTTTATATATGAAATTCTTTAAATTAATCTTCTTCTTATTTTTTGCTGTGCCTAGCTTTCTTTTTGGTGCTGATATTAAAATCACTAATCTTAAGGTAGAGAATGCTGTAACTCCTATTGGTCTTGATGTTTTGCAGCCAGTTTTTAGTTGGCAAATGGAAACATCAAATAAAAACAGAGGTTATTATCAAAACGCCTACCAAATTATTGTAACCAATAATTTAGGGGTTGAGGTTTGGAATACCGGTAAAGTGAAAAGTGGAGCATCCATTAATATCAAGTATAAAGGCGAGAACTTTAAGCCCGCAACTTTGTACAATTGGACAGTAAACGTTTGGGATCAAAAAGGAAAAAAATACTCCGCAAATTCTTGGTTTGAGACAGGTTTGTTGAACTCAAAAATGGTAACGAATTCTGATTCAGATAAAGAAATAATCGCTTGGTCCGGAGCAAAATGGATTGGAGGTAATGCCAATGATATAGTTTTGCATTCGCAATACCTTCCTGTTTTTGTTATCAATAGTACGATTCAACTCGATAAAAAATTGCAATCGACCAAAGCATCTTTAATTTATGGCGCTAACGATCAGCGTTTAATGGATCGAAATAAAAATCAGTACAAACTGGAAAACAAGAACGGTGAGAGTTACATTCAGGTCGAATTAGATATTGCCTCTTTAAATTCAGATGGTCAAGCAAAGCTGAATATTTATAGAGTGGGTTATCATGCAAGTGATAAAAAAGAAACTCCTTTTAAAAATTTTTCTATTCCGAATTCGATTATTAATAAAGAAAACAAATACAATCCGCATAATATAATTGTGCAAAGCTGTTTGGGAGTTACTAAAATTTATATCGATGGAAATTCAAAAGAAAATCAGGTAGCTAATTTCAATTTAAATCCATTAGGAGCTGGAGGCGATTTTATAGCTTTTCCTGTAGTGGGTGATATTGGTTTTTTAGTACCTAAAGGAGAAAAAGCACAGTTTTCTAAAATTGAAATTAAAAATTACCGAAGTCCTTCAAATGTGATTTTTTCTGACAATACTGCTACTTCAGGTATATTCTCGTCATTTAAAGAAGTAAGTGTTGAAAATAATAGCTATGCTGTAACTGGAGGAAATAATGGAGCTTTTGTTCTAGTTAATCCAAGTCAGAATTCCATGCCGATGTTGCGTACCGTATTTGGAATCGATTCTCCTAAAATAACTAAAGCACGATTGTATGTTACGGCACGTGGTATTTATGATGTGTACTTAAATGGAAAAAAAATAGGAGACGATTATTTTAATCCGGGACTAACACAATACAACAAAACCCATTTGTACCAGACCTATGATGTGACGACAAATATCCAGCAAGGAAATAATGTTTTGGGAGCCATTCTTGGAGAAGGCTGGTGGAGTGGCGGCAGCACATTTGTTGGTGATAACTGGAATTTTTTTGGTGATCGTCAATCAATGCTGGCTAAACTAGTAGTTACTTATGCTGATGGAAGCGAAAAAATTATCACAACTAATCCTGAAACATGGAAGTATTTTAATGATGGACCTGTAAAGTATAGCAGCTTCTTTCAGGGCGAAGTTTATGATGCTACAAAAGAAAAAGCAATTGATGGCTGGAGTACGCCTTCGTATGATGCTTCCTCTTGGCATCAGGCAGTAGCTATTGAAACAAATGGATTTGTAAGTCTGGAAGGAACGACTAATTTACCCAACTTCAATAATTTTACTGATGCTCAATTAATAGGGCAGTTTGGAACTACTGTTAAACCAATAAAAGAACTAACAGCTCAATCGGTTACGGAAGTTCGACCGGGTGTTTTTGTTTATGATATGGGACAAAACATGGTAGGCGTGCCAAAAATTATATTGAACAATGTAGCAAAAGGAAAAACCATCACATTGCGTTATGCCGAAGTTTTGTATCCCAATTTACCTGAATACAAAGGAAATGAAGATTTACTGATGCTTGAAAATGTAAGGGCGGCTATGTCGCAGGATATTTATGTAACCAAAGGAGGTAACGAAACCATTACGCCGCGATTTACATTTCACGGATATCGTTATGTAGAAATTACAGGCATAGAAAAACCTTTACCGTTAACCGATGTGAAAGGAACGGTGTTGAGTTCGATACATCAATTATCTTCTCATTACCAAACCTCAAATCCTTTGGTAAATAAATTATGGGAAAATATTACTTGGTCAACCTATGGTAATTTTCTTTCGATACCTACCGATTGCCCTCAACGCAACGAACGTTTAGGATGGAGTGGCGATATTTCGGTTTTTTCCCGAACTGCAGTTCATTTATCCGATGTGAAACAATTTCTGAAAAGGCACATGCTGGCAATGCGTGATATCCAGAGAGAAGATGGACGTTTTCCTGATGTGGCTCCAATAGGTGTTGGATTTGGAGAAACTTTGTGGGGAAGTGCAGGAATTACAGTTGCATGGGAAAACTATTTGCAATATGGAGATCTGAGTTTGTTGGAAGAGCATTACGAGGCTATGAAAAGCTATGCCGATTATCTAATTGCTGATATCGATAAGCAAACAGGTGTTTTAAAAGAAAAAGAAAGAAATACCTGGGGATCATTAGGAGACTGGCTGAGTTTAGAAGATTCTAAAAACGAAAAAACACTATTTTGGGAAGCTTACTTTATTTATGACTTGGAAATTATGTCTAAGGTGGCAACGCTATTAGATAAAAAGAAAGATCAGGAACATTTTTTAGAATATTACAAACAGCGTAAAGATTTTTTCAATAAAACCTACATTGATAAAGCAACAGGAAAGACTTCATTTAGAGGTAAAATTATAGACACGCAAACATCGTATGTGTTGCCTTTTGCCTTTAATGTTTTGGATAAAGAGAATTCAGATTTGGCTATAAAGCAGTTCGTAAATTCTATACAAAGAGAAAACAAAACAGATCAGGGTGTTGTTTGTCCACCTTATTCATTAATGACAGGATTTATTGGTACGGCTTGGGTCAATAAAGCGCTTTCGGATAATGGATATTCAAATTTTGCTTATCAATTATTACAAAATAAATCGTATCCTTCGTGGCTGTATCCTGTCACCCAGGGAGCTACGACTATTTGGGAGCGATTAAATTCGTATACCCATAAAGACGGATTTGGAGGAAATAATAATATGAATTCTTTTAATCATTATGCTTTTGGTGCGGTAGGAGCGTGGATGTATAATTATTCATTAGGAATCCTAAGAGATGATAATTCACCGGGATTTAAGCATTTTATTTTGCAACCCAAACCTGATACTACCGGACAAATGACTTTTGCAAATGGCTATTACGATTCGATGTACGGACGTATTGAAAGCAGTTGGGAAACCAAAAACGGCAAATATGAGTTCCGTTTTGTTGTGCCTGCTAATACCAATGCAACACTTTGTCTACCCGCTTTAAAACAAAGTGATGTAACGATAATTGGAAAAAAGAACGGAATCAAATTTTTGAACATAGAAAATAATAAGGCTGCTTTCGAATTAGAATCAGGAGAATATAGTTTTGAAACAGTGATGAGTAATTAAACTTAATTCAAGTTTAGTTTTTGTTATAAAAGTTTCTTAGAGTTTATAATATGTAGCATTTGGAAACATTTTGTTAAAGACTCTTTTTGACTTTTAAATTAATCTAGTGGTTATTTTAAAAAACTGGTAGGTACTGGTATACAACAACGGAGTTTATTTCTATTTTTGCTTTCTCAACCAACATAAATAAAAATAAACCATATTCTATGTCAACTTCTGAAAATAATTTATCCCGTTTAGATTCTACTGTTTCCCGTTTTTATGAATTAACTAATAAAAATGGAGCACAACTTAAAGTAATTCCTTTTGGAGCTACTCTTACAGCATTGAAAATTCCGTTGAAAAACGGTGAACTTGTTGATGTAGTTTTAGGATTCGATACTGTTGAAGGTTACGAAAAATCATTTCAATTAGATGGTTCTCCTTATATGGGAGCTACTGTGGGTCGTTATGCAGGGAGAATTAACGAAGGGAAATTCGAATTGAATGGTAAAAACTACCAATTGGCTATAAATAATGGTCCTAATTCTTTGCATGGAGGAATAGAAAATTTCAGCAAGAAAAACTGGAATGTAGATCAAGTAACAACTGGCGAAAATCCATCGATTACTTTGAGTTATGTTAGTGCAGCTAATGAAGAGAATTATCCAGGAGAACTTTCCGTAAGTTTGACTTATACTTTATCTGAGGAAAACGAATTGATTATCGAATACAAAGCAACTACTACCGAAGATACCATTATCAATTTAACACACCACAGTTATTTTAATCTTGACGGACATCAATCGGATGTTTCCGGTCAGGATTTAATTGTTCATGCACAAAAAGTAGTGGAAACCAGAGAAGATTGTATTCCAACTGGAAATATTCTGGAAGTGGCTAATACTGCATTCGATTATAGAACGGCTAAAAAATGTCCTAAAAGTATCGACAACACTTTTGTAGTGGATAATAACAACGAAGTAAAGGCTACGCTTTTTAGTCCTGTTACTAATTTAAAAATGGATGTTTACACAGATCAGCCTGGAGTTCATATCTATGTGGGTGGAAATTGTGGTCCTGATTTAAAAGGAAAAGAAAATGCAACCTATCATGCTTTAAGCGGAATTTGTTTTGAAACCCAAAATTTCCCGGATGCTCCAAATCACGCTTATTTTCCAAGTGCTGTTTTGAAAAAAGGAGATGTTTACAAACAGAAAACAACTTATAAATTCGAATCACTATGAGAGCCTGTTTAAATTTATAAGAAAAAAATTTTTCTTTTCCCCATCCCTAAAGGGTGAAAAATTTCTCGAAAATTCATCAAAATTACACCCTTTAGGGTTCGGGGAAATTAATTTTGATGAATTTTAAACAGGCTCTAAAAGAGTGAATTTACATAAAAATAAATCTAATACTACTTCAATTTCTAACCAATGAATGATATTTTAATTAATAAAACAATCAGCTATTTTAAGGAAAATTTTGGTGCTGAACCAACTAAAATAGTGCTTTCTCCAGGGAGAATCAACATCATCGGAGAACATATCGATTATAATGATGGTTATGTTTTGCCTGCTGCTATCGACAAGATTATTTGTTTTGCTTTTGCAAAAAATAATACCAATACTTCCAGGGTGATTGCTTTAGACCTGAATGATGAGTTTGAAATTGATGTTACGGCTGAGGTAAAATTAGACGATAATTCGTGGACAAATTACATTAGAGGAGTAATCAATCAATTAAAAATCAACGGATTTCAACTGGAAGGTGTAAACTGCGTTTTCAGTAGTAACATTCCTGTTGGTTCTGGATTGTCTTCTTCTGCAGCATTAGAATGTGGATTCTTATTTGGAATGAATGATTTATTCAATTTAAATATCAAACCAATTGACATTGCCTTGTTAGGACAAAAAGCCGAGCACTGGGTGGGAATCAAATGCGGAATTATGGACCAATTCTCCAGCGTAATGGGGCAGGAAGATAAAGTAATCAAGATTGATTGCCGCACTTTAGAATACACATATCATGATGCTAACTTTACCGATTATTCGTTGATTTTGTTTGATTCGAATGTAAAACACTCGTTGATGACTTCGGCTTATAACGAAAGAAGACAGCAATGTGAAGAAGGAATCGCCATTGTAAAAGCAAATTTTCCTGAGATAAAAAGTTTTAGAGATTGTACCGAACAAACAATTATTGATTTGAAAGACAAAATGAGTCATGACGTTTTTAGACGTTCTCTTTTTGTGGTGAAAGAAATCAACCGCGTGATTCAGGCTTGTGAAGCATTAGACAACGGAAAAATCGAATTGTTAGGTGAACTAATGTTTGCTACTCACGATGGATTGTCTAAAGATTACGAAGTAAGCTGCGAAGAGTTGGATTTATTAGTAGATTTGGCAAAAGAAGAAACTGCAGTTATTGGTTCAAGATTAATGGGTGGTGGTTTTGGAGGCTGTACCATCAACTTGGTTAAAAAAGGACAAGAGCAACAAATCAAAGATAAATTTTCGAAATTATACAACGAAGCTTTCGGAATCGAATTGAAAATTTATGACGTTAAAGTAAGTAACGGAACATCACTATACACAAAATAATGACTATGAGAAAGTTTGATATCAACGAAGATCCGCATAGAAGATACAATCCTTTAATTAACGAATGGGTTTTAGTTTCACCGCACCGTTCAAAAAGACCTTGGCAAGGACAAAAAGAAGCAGTAAATACTGTTGCTTTACCAGAATATGATCCGGAATGTTATTTATGTGCTGGAAATGTTCGTATGAATGGTGAAAAAAATCCAGATTACAAAGGTAGTTTTGTTTTCGAAAATGATTTTGCTGCACTTAAACAAGAACCAATTGATTTTGGTGGAAACGAAGAAGGAAGTTTCTTTAAAGCACAACCAGAAAGAGGAATCTCCAGAGTGGTTTGCTTTTCGCCAAGACATGATTTGACTTTACCGGAAATGGATGTGGATGGTATTGTAAATATTATTCAAACTTGGCAAAGAGAGTATACTGATTTGGGAGCTATTGATTACATCAATCACGTGCAAATTTTTGAAAATAAAGGAAGTGTAATGGGATGTAGTAATCCGCATCCACACGGACAAATCTGGGCGCAATCTTCTTTACCAACACAGGTTCAAAAAACGCAAGATAACTTAAAAGCTTATTTTGATAAAAATGGAACAAACTTGTTGCAGGATTATCTGAAAGAAGAATTAAAAGTAAAAGAACGCGTAGTTGTTGAAAACGATCATTTTGCTGCAATCGTTCCTTTTTGGGCAATATGGCCTTTCGAAACCATGATTGTCAGCAAGCGTCATATTACTAAAATCACTGATTTTACTGAAGATGAAGTAGCTGCTTTTGCTGTTATTTTGAAAAAATTAACTACAAAATACGATAACCTTTTCGAAACATCATTCCCTTATTCTTCAGGAATTCACCAGGCTCCAACAGATGGTGAAGCGCATCCGGAATGGCAATTTCACATGCATTTTTATCCGCCATTGTTGCGTTCGGCTTCAGTGAAAAAATTCATGGTAGGTTATGAAATGATGGGAGAATCTCAAAGAGATATTACACCAGAGAAAAGTGCTGAAATGTTGAGAAACTTGTCTGAGGTACATTACAAACAAAAATAACTAAATTATGAAAATACTTGTTACGGGAGGTTTAGGTTTCATAGGTTCGCATACAGTAGTCGAATTGCAAAATGAAGGTTTTGAGGTGGTTGTTATTGATAACTTATCCAATTCATCTGAAGACGTTTTAAAAGGAATTGAAGCTATAACAGGGAAAAAACCAATTTTTGAAAAACTGGATTTAAGAGAAAAATCGGTAGTTCAGGATTTTTTCAAACGCCATTCGGATGTAAATGGAGTAATTCATTTTGCGGCTTCAAAGGCAGTAGGAGAGAGTGTTGGAAACCCTTTGTTGTATTACGAAAACAACATTAATTCCTTAGTATATTTACTTCAGGAATTAGAGAAAAAAGAAAGTGCTAACTTTATTTTTAGTTCTTCTTGTACGGTTTATGGTCAAGCCGAAACAATGCCTATCAATGAAAATTCGGCAGTTCAAACTGCCATGTCTCCTTATGGAAATACCAAACAAATAGGAGAAGAAATTATTACTGACGCGGCTAAAATAAGTGGTATCAATGCTATTCTATTACGCTATTTTAACCCGATTGGTGCACATCCATCAGTTGAAATTGGTGAATTACCAATTGGAGTTCCACAAAATTTAGTACCATTTATTACACAAACTGGAATTGGATTGCGTAAAGAATTACTGGTTTATGGTAATGATTATCCAACGTCTGACGGGACTTGTGTTCGCGATTACATTCATGTTGTGGATTTAGCCAAAGCGCATGTTATTGCTTTACAACGATTATTGAATAAAAAGAACGAAGAAAAAGTAGAAACTTTCAATTTGGGAACAGGAGTAGGAAGTACAGTACTAGAAGTGATTCATGCTTTCGAAAAAGCAAGTGGTCAAAAATTAGCGTACCGAATTGTTGACAGAAGAGAGGGTGATATTACTTCGGCTTACGCTAATACCGATAAAGCTAATGAAGTACTGGGCTGGAAAACCCAATTAACTCTGGAACAAGCTATGGAAAGCGCTTGGAAATGGGAACAAAAAATAAGAAGCTAACGCTATTAAACCAAATAATAATTTTAAATAAGAATCTATGAGCTCAAGTCTCGAATTTGCAGATTATGCAGTATTCATCATCTACTTTTTAGTAGTATCTATTTACGGATATATTATCTATCGCAAGCGCGAAAAAAACGAACACGATGCTAAGGCGTATTTTTTAGCCGAAGGAACTTTAACTTGGTGGGCTATTGGAGCTTCACTTATCGCATCAAACATTTCTGCTGAGCAGTTTATTGGAATGAGTGGAGAAGGTTTCTTCTTAGGAATTGCTGTTGCCGCTTACGAGTGGGTTGCTGCAATTGCGTTAATTATAGTGGCAGTTTGGTTTATTCCTGTTTATTTGAAAAACAAGATTTACACCATGCCTCAGTTCTTAAAAACACGTTACAACGATTCAACGGCTTTGATTATGGCTGTTTTCTGGTTGTTTTTGTATGTTTTTGTGAACTTAACTTCCATTTTATATTTAGGAGCGGTTGCTATTAACGGATTAGCAGGAGGTGAATACCTGCATGTTATTATGTTAGGATTGGCTGTTTTTGCTTTGATTATCTCTCTTGGAGGTATGAAAGTAGTAGCTTATACGGATGTTATTCAGGTGGCAGTATTGATTATTGGAGGTTTGGTAACTTCTTATATTGCTTTAACTACAGTGGGAGAATATTTTGGAGTAGGTAAGGATGCTATCGCTGGATTTAATGTATTGATGGAAAAAGCACCCGAGCATTTCAAAATGATTATTCCAAGACCAACAGCAACTTCTACACAATTAGAAATTGATAAATACCTTACTTTTCCAGGGATGATGTCTTATTTAGCGGGTATTTGGATTATTAACCTGAACTATTGGGGATGTAACCAATACATTACGCAAAGAGCTTTGGGGGCTGATTTACAAACGGCTCGTACAGGGATTTTGTTTGCTGGTATATTGAAATTATTAATGCCTGTAATTGTAATGTTGCCTGGTATTGCTGCTTATGTTTTATACGAAGGAGGACACTTACCTCAATTAGTAGGAGGAAAAGACGGCGCTTATTCAGCGATGTTGACTTTCTTGCCAACAGGATTAAAAGGATTATCAGTTGCAGCTTTGACTGCTGCTATTGTGGCTTCGTTAGCAGGTAAAGTAAATAGTATTTCTACCATTTATACCTTAGACGTTCATAAAAAATACATTCAAAAAAATGCTTCAGACAGTGCTCAGGTAAACATTGGACGTTATGCCGTTTTTGCTTCTATGGTTCTTGCTGTATTGTTTACTTGGAATGATGTTTTAGGAATTGGTGGAGTTGGAGGATTTACTTACATCCAAAAATACACAGGATTCATTAGCCCTGGAGTTTTTGCTATGTTCTTTTTAGGTATGTTCTGGAAAAGAACAACAGGAACAGCGGCTATTGTGGGTGTAATTGCAGGTTTCTTATTATCGGTTTTATTCAACGAATTTGCACCAGCGATGTTTGGAAACGAAACGTTATTGTACACAGCTTGGCCAAATGGTAAAGGTGGATTTGAAATTCCATTCCACATTTGTATGGGATTATCATTCGTATTTACAATGTTATTGATGATTGGAATCAGTTTTGCAGGACCAAAAGTAAACCCGAAAGCATTCGAATTAGATACTGAAATGTTTAAGGTGAAACCACAAACAACAGTGTTAATCATTATTACATTATTAATTATCGCTGCTTTGTACGTGAAGTTCTGGTAAGAAATAAAGTGAGTTTTTAAATAAAAAAATGTGAAATCGAAGCAATTTGATTTCACATTTTTTATGATTGAAATAGAGTTTTTAAAATGTATTGTTTTGTTAGATTCGTTTTTACAATCTTTTTGGGCAATTGCCTCAGATAAAGATTATGGTTGGGTAAAACTATGCGTTCTGGGATGGTTCGACTTTGTCTGAAGTTATACGTGAAAATTTAAGGTTGATTTAGGTTTTGAAGTTGTTCAACCACTTCAAAAAAGTCTTTTAGGCTAATGTTGAAATAGTGGCAAATCTGCGAAAGTGTAGAGACAGTAATGTTGGTTTCGCCTTTTTCGATACGTGCGAGATGGATGCCAGTATCAAAATAAAAAACCTCTAAAGTCACATTTTGTCTTGCTCGTACCGATTTCAGAGCAAGTGCAATGACGTTGAGTAACTCTTTGTCCACGTATTGTTTTGTCATACGTGCAAAGTGCAAAATGTTTTATGAGTAAATAATTACATATTTGTCATTTTGATTTATATATTTGAGGGTCTTAAAAAACGGGAAAGGCGAAAACCGAATAGAGTAGGCAAAATAAAAAACTATAAAACTATGAACATTTTAAAAATTGTAAACGGTAAGTTAGAATTGAGAAAATCAAATGGTTCACTAATTCGGATTATACAAACATCAGGTGTTGTAAATGCCGATATTAAAAATGACGGCAGTTTGATTGTTATAACTAACGATAAAGGACAAGTTATTTTGCGGAAAGAAAATGCTGCTTTAGTTCGCATTATCTCTACGAGTAATAATACTAATGCAAAATTTAACGGAAACGATATCTTATTAACAAAAAGCAATGGTAAATTAGAAGTGAGAAAAGAAAACGGAAGTTTAATAAGAACAATGTAAATATATGGTTGAGAAAAACTTATCACAATTATTAGCCAAAATTACTTCCACAATTAAAGTTTATGAAAAACATGCTGAACTTTCTGGAGAAAATTTCAATATTTTCTCCATAATGGGAATGGAATCTGATGAAGTTCGAACACATTCTGCCGTAATTGGAGAGCTGTTAAATCCAAAAGGAAGTCATTCATTAGGAAGTAAACCTTTGGAATTGTTTTTAAATCAAATTTCATTTTTGCAAGATTTAATTTTAGATTGTAATTCATCAATTTGTCAGAAAGAAGTACATATTGGAAAAATTAATGAGGATAAAACAGAAGGAGGAAGGATTGATCTAATTGTAAAAGATAATGCAGGTGTAAAATTGGTGATTGAAAATAAAATTTATGCCACTGAGCAAAAAAATCAATTAAAGAGGTATAAAGAAAAATACTCTAATGCAAAAGTTCTGTATTTAACTTTAGATGGATTGGATAGTAAAGGGGATTTTAATGAATACCACATAATTTCTTATAAGAACCATATTTTAAATTGGATTGAAGCTTGTGCAAAAGAAGCTTTTGATAAACCAATGGTGAGAGAAGTTTTAAACCAATATGCATATTTAATAAGAAAGTTAACGAATCAATCAACTAATGTGGAAATGAAAGATGAAATACAAAAGATAATTAAAGATTACTATAGAGAGTCTGCCGAAATTTATAAAAATTTTGTGGATGTAAGGAATAGATTTGTTGAAGAAGCTTTTTATGAAATTAAAAACAGAGGAAATCTTCTTGGCAAGTGGAATATTGAATTTGATATATTAAATATTTGGAGTTCTAATACTTCACAAGCTTTACTTTTTTCTGACATAAAAGATTCTACAAATTTTTATTATTTGAGATACGAATATTCATCTTCAAAATTATTTTTAGGAATCGTTCCAAGAACATTAAAAAAAAGTGGTAAACGTTCGATTCAAAGAGAAGAAATACGTTTTTTAAATGACGTTGACTTTGTTACAGAATATTTAAATTTAAAGATGAAAGCTATAGATTATGTTATTAAAGTCATACAGAATTATATCGAAAATAATATATCAACATATAGTGCTCATAATATAAACGAGAAAGAATGAAAAAAATATTTACAATAATTGCAATTACGATATCTGTCTTAGGGAACGCACAAATTGAAGAAGCTATAGAGAAAATTACATTTAACAAAGAATATTTAGTTGATTTTAAAGGCAAAGAATTAGCAGTTACTAAAGACACCACAATTGTTAAATTGTCAAAGACACTAGAAATAACGAGTTTAGAATTACAATTATCACGTATAGAAGAGTCAATAAATAAGCCATTAGACTTTAAACAATATATGAAAAATGGAGAGCTTAAAATTCCTTTACCTCAATTTAGGCAACCTTATTATTCTGAAAAAACAATTTACAAGGCTAAATATGATTTTTCAAAGTATAGGGATTCACTAAAAACACAAGTTATAAGCAAACTAAATAAATATTTGGAAGATCGAAAAAATAATTTATCCTTAATAGTTTCGGTTGAGAACGATCTTTCACAAATTGGTTTTACATTTAGTAGTACAACTACTCAACGCTCAAGGAGTAGTACTTCATACACAGCTGGATTTACATCCTATAAAGTGGTTGTACAGTCATCAAAATTTTCAAGTGACAAACCAAGCAAAAAGGAAGTTCAAGATTTAATAACTCAATTAACTGAATATCAAATTGAATATCCAGTTAAATTAATAGAACCTACTGCTACTGAAATTGAATATACTAATATCAAGTCTAAACTAGAAAAAGAAATAGCAAAAAATACACGTAATGTAATTGATCAAGTGATTGATAAGTCTTTCAATATAGAAACACTATATGGAAAAACATTTGTATATGCATATCTTGATCCTTATAAAATTTACGAAAAATCAAATGGAAAAATTTTAAAATTAACTGAATCAGCAATAGTACTCAATAGGCATATGAATACGCATAGAGTAGTTGCGGATATTGAAAAAGCAAAATCTCTTGGTTATAATGTACAAGGGAATACAATTGTTTCAAAATCAGGACGTGTTTACAATTTAGAAATGAATTCATTAAATTATTTAATCGAGAACCCTGACTATTTCAGTAAAATTGATTTGGCAGTTAAAAATTATTTTGATAAAAAGAAAACGGCAAATAGCTATAATACCCAATTTGAGAAATATATTAGACTTTACAGAATAAATATTTTGAAAGGAATGAATAAAATTGATATCAACGCTTGGTATACACTAACATTAAAAGCAAGAAAATTACAATTTGAAATTGGAAAATTAAAGGAAGAATTGTATCAGACTTATGGACTAGTTTATCCAGGGTCGACCTCAGAACATGACAAGATTGATACTACTTATGCTGATGTTTTTGGATCAAATGTATTGTATTCATTGAATGCATTATCAATTCAGGAATAAGAACATAGTGTACTTTAATAACCAGATGGCTCGGATAATATTTTTTTAAAGTATTTTTCTAAAAAAGTGCGAATTAATTTTTATTAGTTCGCACTTTTTTTTATAATTGGAAGGGAATGGCTAAATGTTTTTTTTTCAATGTAAGCTCTCTCTCCTTTGGAGAAGGTTGGGGAGAGGATTTCACATTTTTTTTATCACATAGGTTACAATTCCCCAAATGATGAGTTCATTTTCTTCGGTTACTTTTATGGGAGTGTAGTTGCTGTTTTCGGGCATCAGGTAGAGACAGTCTTTTTGTAATTTAATGCGTTTTACGGTGAATTCTCCATCGATAAAACAAATAGCAATTTTGTTGTCCTGCGGTTCAATACTTCGGTCTACAATAAGTACGTCTTTGTCGTTGATACCAGCATCAATCATCGAATTTCCTTTTACTTTGATATAAAAGGTAGCCAGAGGATTTTCGCTTAATTCTTTATTTAAATCGATATTGTTCTCCATAAAATCAGCTGCAGGAGAAGGAAATCCTGCCGAAACACCATCTGGAATAAAAGGAATTTGTAATTCACTTTCATAATCGGGTTTATAGAAGCTGAGTTTTTGGTCTTTTTTCATTCGCATTTTATTTCGAGAATCTCTTTAAATTTAGTCGTATATTTTTTAGATAAAAGTTTCTGATTCATATCCCAGGTAAGTTTTAAATTTTGGGTTGCCAATTTTACTTTGGTATCGCCAATCTTCGTATTGAGTTGATCCATTACTTTCATCAGAGCCAAATGTTTCGGGTTTTCTTCTTCGAATAATTGCAATTGTTTTTGGTTTTCGCCAATAAGTTCGCTAACAATTACACCTGCTTTTTTAAATTTCAAATGTTCGTTGCCTTGATACAATTTTTTAAATAGTTCAATAGCCGCATTCGAAATTGTTAAAGTCGAATTAGTTCCATACGGCAATGTAATGGCACTATTAAAATAGTATTTGGATGTTTTTACGGTGTGTTTGTCAATCACGAGCATCACTATTATTGTATGGCAACAGGATTGTTGTTTGCGTAATTTCTCGGCGCAAACGGCGGCAAAAGTAGCGATACGTTCCCGAAGTAAATCAAAATCGGAGATTTGTTTAGGGAAACTTCGGGTAATGGCAATGCTTTTCTTTTGTACTGCAATAGGTTCTAAATCTAAAACGGATTTTCCTTCTAATTCTGCTTTTAAACGAAGACCAATAACACCCATTTCTCGTTTTATCCAGGCTTCGTGTTGTGGCTGTGTGAAATCTAGGGCAGTATTGATGTTTCTTAACTTTGCTTTTTTACGCATTCGGTAACCAATGCCCCAAACATCTTCAATTTTAGTCCATTTTAACGCTTTGATGCGTTTTTCTTCGGAGTCAATAACATAAACACCTTGGGTTCTGTTCTGGAATTCTTTAGCAATTTTATTGGCTACTTTCGATAAGGCTTTGGTTTCGGCAAATCCAATACAGATTGGAATTCCAATCCATTTTCGAACCCTATTTTTCATCTGGAGACCATAATCATGGTAATCTGGAATTGTTAAACCGTCGAAGTTTAGAAAGGCTTCGTCAATGCTATAAATTTCTATATTAGGCGTAAACTGATTTAGAATTTGCATTACGCGCTGACTCAAATCGCCATAAAGAGCATAATTAGAAGAAAAAAGTTTTACGTTTTTTTCTTTTACCAAATCTTTAATTTGAAATGCCGGAGCGCCCATTGGAATTCCGGCTGCTTTGGCTTCATAACTTCTGGAAATCACACAGCCATCATTGTTAGATAAAATCGCAACAGCTTTTCCGTTGAGTTCCGGTTGGAAAACACGTTCGCAAGAAGCATAGAAATTATTACAATCGACTAAAGCATACATGGTACAAAATTACGCAATAGAGTGGTTGCCAAATCCTGTTCTAAAGTTAATTTTTTAGGTATTTTGATGGCAATTTTCATTTTTTGAAATAATAAGAAAATTGTGTTTACAGTCAAAAACTATGTTATTTTACCTATTAACTGTTCTGTATTGTCATATTTCAACTAAAACGTTTTCGTAAAAGGTAATATAGCATAGAAATATGAAAAACCACTGTAGTTTAATTCTGTATTGCCACACTATCTTTGTCTCAGTTAAAAGAAGTATAAATCTAAAATTTCGAATTATGAAAAAGATTTTAAAACTAAGTTTCGTATTGGTAGTTGTTCTAATCGCTATGAATACTCGTGCAACTGGCGTTAAATTTTTTAAGAATGAAAAAGCTAGTCCAAAAAAGATGGTAACTTTTGCTCTAAATGATGTAAATAAAGCTAATGTATCTATTTATGATGCTAATGATAAATTGTTACATACAGAGAAAGTGTATACGTTGAATCTGAATCCACTTAAAAAAGAGGAAAAAATTGTTAAAACTTATGATTTTAATCCTCTAGCTGATGGAGTTTATCACATAGTAGCGGAGTCTAATACTAAGGTTATGAAATATGAGGTTCTTGTAGTGAATGAAACTGCAACTATCATGTCAGATCCTTATTCAGAAGTTTATAAAACGGTTGCGGTTAAATAATTAAGATTGGTTAGTAGTTAAAGAGACTCCTTTTTAGGGGTCTTTTTTTTGTTCAATAGTTTTTTGTTTTTTAGAAATGCAGATTAATTTCTATTTCACCTATTATTTTAAAGCGAATAGTATAAGTGAACTTAATAAAAAATAGTATCATGTGTAAGTATTGTCTTTTATTTTATTATTCTTGTATTGTTTTATAACTAGCTATTTAAGCTTCAAAAAAAATCCATGCAAAATAAAATTAGCTTTAAAGAAAAAGTTGGTTACGGCTTAGGAGATGCCGCTTCTTCAATATTTTGGAAGATTTTTAGCGTGTATCTTATGTTTTTTTATACGGATGTTTATGGTTTAGCACCTGCTGTAGTGGGGACAATGTTCTTAATAACTAGAGTTTGGGATTCTTTTTTTGATATTATAGTCGGAATTATTGCTGATAGAACTAAAACCCGTTGGGGCAAATTTAGACCTTATCTACTTTGGGTAGCTGTTCCGTTTGGGATAATTGGAGTGCTAACATTTTATACTCCGGATTTTGATGAAAAAGGAAAAGTCATTTATGCCTACATCACTTATTCATTAATGATGATGATTTATTCATTGATTAATGTTCCGTATGCCTCTCTTTTAGGCGTACTTTCTTCTGATAGAAAAGAGCGTAATATCCTGTCATCTTATAGAATGTTTTTTGCTTTTGGCGGAAGTTTGTTTGCATTGTGGCTCATAGAACCTTTGGTGAATCATTTTGGCGGAAGTTTAAAATCAGAATTGGGATGGCTTGGCATGATGATCTTTTTTGGTGTTATTACAACCATTTGTTTTTGGCTTTCTTTTTTATTGACTAACGAAAGAATTAAACCAATTGAGCAAAAAGTGAATTTAAAAGAAGATTTAAAAGATCTTTGGAAAAACAAACCTTTGTGGATTTTACTTGGAGCTGGAATTGGTACTTTAATATTCAATTCCATACGGGATGGTTCAGCCGTTTATTATTTTAAATATTTTATTGGCGGTAATGAAAGTTATACATTTACCCTGTTTTCTGAGCATTTTGTTATGACTCCTACTACGCTTTATCTAGTTTTAGGACAAGCGGCAAATCTTATAGGGGTTGTTATTGCTACACCTATTGCTAACAAAATAGGCAAGAAAAATACTTTTATGATAGCTACATTTATAATAGCTATTTTAAGTGTTTTGTTTTACTTTTTTGAGAAAAATGATGTGTTACTAATTATGATTTTTCAAGTAGTGATTAGTATTTGTGCAGGTTGTATTTTTCCTTTAATTTGGTCCATGTATGCTGATAGTGCTGATTATTCGGAATGGAAAACAGGACGCCGTGCCACAGGACTTATATTTTCGGCATCTTCCATGTCGCAAAAAATAGGATGGACTATTGGTGGTGCAGGCACAGGTTGGCTTTTAGGATATTATGGCTTTAAAGCCAATGTAGCTCAGAGTTTATTAGCCCAAAATGGCATTTTATTAATGATGAGTATTCTTCCAGCAATAGCGGCTATTATTGCGTTATTGTGTATTTTATTTTATCCTCTGGATGAGAAAAGATTACAAATTATAGAAGACCAACTGGCTAGTCGAAGATTAGCTTCTTAAAGCGCATTAAAATTCAAAATTAAATCCTTTTTGAGTTAATATGTCATAGATTTCCTGATCAAATTGGTATAATTTAGCCGCTCTATGCGAAACATCTTTTTGTCTTTCGTCTAAGGGTTTTAGTAATTTCATGTGCAATATTTTTCTTCTAAAATTAGACTTATCCATTTCGATGTCTAAAATTTCTTCATACAGTTTCATTAGCTGTAACAATGTAAATTTTTCAGGCAAAAGATTGAAACCAATAGGTGCTTGACGTACTCTATTACGCAAATGTTTTAGACTATAATCAATAATCTCGTTGTGGTCAAAAATTAAATTGGGTATGTTTTTAATCTTAAACCATTTGGCATCAGTTAATACTAAACTGGCTTTTAGTTTATCTTCTTCTCTTTTTATTAAAGCATAATAACCAATAGTAAGAACCCTTCTAAAGGAAACTCGATTGGGGTCTCCAAAAACTTTTAGTTGTTCCAAAAATACATTGTCTAAACCTGTAAGTTCTTCTAACAAGCGACTGGCAGCATTATCTATGCTCTCATCTTTTTTTATCCATCCTCCAGGAAGTCCCCATTCGCCTTTACTATCTCCTTCTCCGTGCTGTACTAAAAGCACTTCGAGAATTCCATCATTAAAACCAAATATAACACAGTCAATAGAGATATCATCAATAGCTGATCCTTCAACTATAGATGTAGATTCTGTATCATTTTTTTCACCTTTCATAAGATAATAATATTTTACGAAAATAATAAAATATATATAATATCTCTGTTTCTGTTTTTAATATTTACTAAATGTGTATAAATAAGCTATTTTAATTATACATACTATTTTTAATTACATAAAATTTTGTTAATGTAAAAAAAATGTCATACACTTGTAGTCAAAATAACCATAAGATGATTTTTGACTCATTAAGGCTGTTCGTTTTAGATAAAAAATGTTTTCTGATTTGAAAATAAATTTTAAAAGAGGATAGAAGAGAACAAGTGAATCAAGAATGTAAAAAAAAGCAATTAACTAAAATACTAACCAATTCTTAAATTATTATGAAAAGAAAATATTGTATTACTAAAACAATGTTACCCTATTTATGGTTGCTTCTGTTTAGCGTGTTCGCAATACAGAATGGGTTTGCTCAGGGGCAATCACAAACTGTAACAGGGACAGTCACCTCAGCTAGTGATGGTATGAGTGTTCCAGGAGCAAATGTTTTTGTAGAAGGAACACAAAATGCGACTTCTACGGATTTTGATGGAAAGTTCACCATTAATGCTACAGCTGGAGCTATTTTAAAATTTAGTTTCATTGGATTCAAAACACAATCTGTAACAGTAGGAACTCAAAAAACAATAAATGTTGTCTTGCAATCGGAAGCAGCAGATTTAAAAGAAGTGGTTGTAATAGGATATGGGACTCAAAAAAGAACAACTGTAACAAGTGCTATTACCCAAGTTAGTGGAGATAATCTTACTAGAACCAATACTGTAAATGCACTTCAGGCGCTGCAAGGACAAGCCGCTGGACTTCAAATTACGTCTACATCAGGACAACCAGGCGAGGGTTTAAATGTAGTAATTAGAGGTATAGGATCTACTTCGGGCAGTAGTCCACTTTATGTGGTAGATGGAATCCTTACGGGTGATATCTCTTATTTGAACAATTCAGATATTGAATCTATTTCTGTTTTAAAAGATGCCGCTTCTGCCGCTATTTATGGCTCGCAAGCTTCAAACGGAGTGGTTTTAGTAACAACCAAAAAAGGAAAACGAAATTCTGTTGGGAAAATCACTTTCGATCAATATTACGGTGTGCAATCAGTAGCTAGAAAGGTGGATATGCTAGACGCTACAGAATATGCCGTTATTTTAAATGAAGCAGCAATGAACTCAGGTAGAAATCCTTATTTTACTAATGCTCAAATTGCAGGATTAGGTAAAGGAACTAACTGGATGGATAAAATGTTGACAGATAATGCTGCTACTAAAAACATCTCATTTGGCGCATCAGGTGGTTCAGAAAATTCGGTTTATTCTACGTCTTTGTCTTATTTAGGACAAGAAGGAGTTGTAGGAGGAAAAGATTTATCTAATTATGAGCGTTATAATTTTAGATTTAATTCTGAGCATAAATTATACAAAGAGGTTGTTACATTAGGACAAAATTTGAGCTTTGCTTATATTAATAAAAACGGAATTGGCGTTGGGAATCAATACAACAACTCCTTGCGAAGTGCTTTTCAGGTAACTCCATTATTACCCATGTATGATGCCGATGGAAATTACTATGATACTACAAATAATAGTGAACCTTGGTTGTCAGGTGTAGCAAATCCTTATGCATTGATGGAGTATAACAATCAAAATGCAAGTAATAATCAAAAGCTATTAGGGAATGTTTATTTACAAATTGAACCTATCAAAAACCTGACATTAAAAACTACTTTGGGTCTTGATTATTATGCTGGCGAAGGTCATTCATATACTCCAAAATACCAGTTGTCCATTTATGCCAATAGGGCTTTTGATCAGGTTTCTCAAAACATGAACAAGGGGAAAACGCTTACTTGGGATAATTTATTGACTTACAAATTTGATGCGACTGAGAACAATCATTTTGAAATGATGTTAGGTACGTCTTCAATTAATTTTGACGGTACTTCGATACAAGCAAGTAATGCAGATGTGACATACAAAGATTTAGAACATGCCTGGTTAGACAACACAACTAATTCAGATGGTGCAAGAATAGGACTTAACGGTAGTAAAGAAGTGACTAAAAGAATGTCTTATTTTGGAAGGTTAAATTATAATTATAAAGAAACTTATTTGATCAACGCTACTTTTAGAATGGATGGATCTTCTATTTTTTCGAATGATAATCAATGGGGTTATTTCCCATCAGTATCTGGAGGTTGGGTTGTATCGAATGAAGAATTCCTGAAAGATTCTCAAGCAGTAAGTTTTCTTAAATTGAGAGCCAGTTGGGGACAGGTTGGGAATCAAAACGCAAGAGCTTTCCAATACCTATCACCAATAAAAACAAATTACACTAACTATAATTTTGGAGATACTGAAGGAGTTCTTACCCCTGGTGCATATCCAGACAGATTATCAAATCTTGGTTTAAAATGGGAAACTTCAGAACAAATTAACCTTGGCTTAGATGCCAGATTCTTAAACAATGCCTTGAGTGTTACTTTTGATGTTTACCAAAAAACAAACAAAGACTGGATAATTCTAGCGCCCATATTAGCTACAGCCGGAGCTGATGCCCCTTTTATTAATGGAGGAGATGTAGTGAATAAAGGAGCAGAATTAAGTCTAAATTATCAAAATAACATTGGTGATTTTAATTATAGTATTAGCGCAAACGGAGCTTATAATAATAACAAAGTGGGAGAAATTCCTAACGGTAGTGGTATTATTAATGGCTTAAGCAATGAGCTTTATGACAATGCAGGCGAATTTTACAGAGCACAAAACGGATTTCCATTAGGTTACTTTTGGGGATATAAAACAGGAGGTGTTTTTCAAAATCAGGAACAAATTGATAATTATAAATCAGAAGCTGGTGTAGTATTACAGCCTAATGCCACTCCAGGAGATCTTATTTATGTAAATACTAACGGCGATGATAAAATAGATGCTTTTGATAAAACAAAAATTGGTGATCCTAATCCAGATTTTACTTTTGGATTTTCTTTATCAGCAAATTATAAAGCCTTTGATTTTATCGTGATGGCAAATGGTGTAGCTGGAAACCAAATTGTACAATCTTATAGAAATCAATCGGGAGCTTATGGCAACTATACATCAGCAATATTAAACCGCTGGCATGGCGAAGGTTCTTCAAACACGATGCCTAAGGTTACAGAAGACAATAGAAACTTTACCCAATTTTCAGATTTATACGTTCAGGATGGCGATTTCTTAAGGATTAATACTGTGACTTTAGGATTTGATTTTGCAAAATTAAATCCGTCTAAACCATTTTTTGCAAGCCAGTTCCGACTTTACTTTTCAGTATTAAATCTTTACACTTTTACAAAATACAATGGTATGGATCCTGAAATTGGATTTGGTTCTTCAAATGATGATCAAAAATTTTCAACAGGTGTTGATGTAGGGTACTACCCAAGACCAAGAACCTACATGTTAGGATTAAATGTTAAACTTTAATAAATAAAAATTATGAAAAATACCTATTTATATATTTTCTGTTTGAGTTTATTGTCTCTAGGTTCTTGTAGTTTGGATACAGAACCTTTGGTACAACAAACAGACACAAATTTTTACAAAACTACAGAAGATGCTTATTCAGCATTAGTAGGTTGTTATGACGGTTTGCAAGTAGCTACCGGAGCAGCTGGTTTAGGAGTTCCTGTAATAAGCGAAGTAATGTCAGACAATTGTTTTGGTGGAACAGGTAATTCAGATGGATATAATTATGCAGCCATTGATGAGTTTGATATAAGTCGTTCTCCTGCGGATGTTGATTTGCTAAATGGAAATTGGATTGCTTATTATAAAGCGCTTTATCGTTGCAATATTTTCTTGTCTAAAATGGATCAAATTGATTGGAAAGATGATACCGTTTTAAGAAATACATACGAATCAGAAACTAAGTTTATCAGAGCCTATTTGTATTTCGAAATGGTGCGTTTGTGGGGAAATATTCCGTTATTAACAGAGGCTTCTTCTGAAAATATTCCGCAAGCCGATCCCGTTGAGGTTTATAAAGTAATAGCCGAAGATTTAGTGTTTGCTTCGAATAATTTACCATCAGCAGGATACACTTCTACAAACAGTGGACGTATTACAAAATGGGCTGCCAAATCATTATTAGCACGTGTTTATTTGTATTATACTGGATATTACGGTGCAACTGATTTAGTAGGAGTAGTAAACAAAGCACAAGCTTTAGGACACCTGGAAGATGTTATTTCATCTAGTGGACATGGCTTAGTGGATGATTTTGCCACTTTATGGCCAGCTGCTTCGGTAGAAGCGTATGCGGGAGAAAGTAATAAAGAAATTGTATTCTCAATAAAATACACTTATACTAGTGATTATGATGGCAATACCGATGGAAATCATTGGTTGGTTATGTTCGGAATGAGAGAGTTTTCATCTTATCCTTACGGACGCGGATGGGGAGTGACTGTAAATTCAAAATTATGGGATGCTTACAATGCGAATGATACAAGACGAGTGGCAACGATGATTGGAATTGATGAAGAAAACATTGATTTTGAAAAAATAAACAGCCAAAGAGAATATACAGGATATTACAACAAAAAATACACGCCAATGGTTGACGTAGATGGAGTGGATTTACCACTTACTTTAGGTAGTCAATTTTGGGATATCAGTCAATTTCAAGATTATGTGGTTATAAGATATGCTGATGTTTTATTAATGGCTGCCGAATTAGAAAGTGGAAATGCTCAGACTTATTTTGATGATGTAAGAAGAAGAGCTTACAAAGAGAATTTTACCTCTTTACCAGTAAATAAGGATAATATTTTAAAAGAAAGACATTTAGAATTTGCTCTTGAAGGCGTTAGATATTGGGATTTATTACGTCAGGGTATTGGTACCGCTTCTTCAACAATTGCTGAAACTACTACTTTATTAAACGGAGGTGTGGCAGGAACAAAAACCATTCAGGCAGCTAAAATTCAGGCTACAAAAGGATTACAGCAAATTCCTAATACTCAGATTACATTGTCTAATAATGTATTAAAACAAAATGCTGGTTGGTAATTTTAACTAAAATTGAAAGAAAAATGAAAAATATAAAATTATTAATGACGTCATTTTTGATGTTAGCAATGCTAGTATCATCGTGTTCACCTGACACCTATTCTTTAGACGCAGTAACTGATAAATCAGATATTCAATATGATATTGTTCAGGATTTTTCAGCAGATTCCGGAGGAAATACAGTAATAATGACCAATAAAACACCTGGTGTGGTGCTTACTTGGGATTACGTAACAGGCAAATCAAGCAAAGCTTCGCAAACCGTGAAATATGCTTTTAAAGGAGATTACACCATAAAAATTTCTGCGGTAACTGGTGGTGGAATTGTAGAACTAGATCCAGTAACAATTAGCGTTACAGACGATAATTTGAATTATGTTAATGATCCTCTTTGGACAGCATTGTCAGGAGGAGTGGGCGAAAAAAAATCATGGGTGCTTGATAATGGTAGGTATGGTATGGCACCAGGTGCAATGTCTTTTGCAGATCCAAGTTCAGTGGTAGAATGGGGTAACTTTACTCCAAACTGGGAACCTGAAGGAAATGCTATTTCCAGTACAGATGCTGATATGCATTGGGGTAGATACATGACATTTAGCCTTGATGGAGGGCCTTTTATGACTATCCATGAAACAAATGGAACTACTATTGAAAATGGAAACTATTTCTTAGATATTAATGCGCATACTTTAACTACTACGGGAGCAACTATATTAAGACCAGATAACTATATTGCTAATGCAAATAACTGGAATAATGAAATAAAAGTATTAACTCTTACTGAAAACCAGCTTAGAATTGCCATAATGAGAACTAATAGCGAAGGCCCATGGTGGTATATATGGAACTTTGTTTCTAAAGAATATGCAGATAATTATGTTCCTCCAGTTACAGCTCCTGTTTATGACGAAGGTTTCAATCCGACTTTTGCTCCAGGAGAATTGTTGACTATGCTAACTGGTGGAACAGGTGCAGGAAGAGTTTGGAATTTAGATGGAAAAGGTAATCCTATCGACTGGATTGGAAAAGGAAAAGGTTGGACTACTGATGCTTCCAGTTCTTACAATTGGGGATGGAATGACGATTGGACAGCCGTTGCAAATAATTCATGGATTCGTTTTGATCAATGGGGAGGAAAATTGAATTATACCCGAAGTCAAAATGGTGTGGTGACTTCTGGAATTTTCACCATAAATACAGAAACAAGTGAAATTAATTTAGGAAGTGAAACACTACTTCATAGTGGAGATAGCTGGATGAATCCAACTACAAATGTGATTAAAGTTGTGAAAGCTTTTAATACTGATTATCTTCAAAAAGGGATTTGGTTTGGAACTTCATACGATGCTAGTAAGGAAGAATGGTTTGTTTTCCATTACATTATTCCTTAAAGTGATAAATTAACTAAGTTTATAAATAACCTAGAAGTAGTTTTACTATTTCTAGGTTGTTTTAAAAATCATTCTATGTCTCAACTAACTTCATATCAAAAAATAACATTACTGTTTGTCTGTTTTCTTTTAATGTTAGCATGCGAAACATCACGTGATCAAAAATTCAATGATCGAAAAGTTTCTTTCAATTCAGATTGGAGTTTTTACCTGAATGATAGTATAAAAGATAATGATACCATTGGAACTGCAACTCAATGGAGAACTTTAAACGTTCCTCATGATTGGAGTATTGAAGGAAAATTTGATAAAAAAAGTCCCGCAGGATATGGAGGCGGAGCCTTAAATGGCGGTCTAGGTTGGTACAAAAAAACATTCAAAGTGGCTGTAGAAGACAGCACAAAAATAACATCAATCATTTTTGATGGTGTTTACAAAAACAGTGAAGTTTGGATAAACGGACATTATTTAGGAAAACGCCCCAACGGATATATCGGTTTTCAATATGATATGACTCCGTATTTAAAATATGGAGAAAACAACAACGAAATAATTGTAAAGGTTGACAATTCAAAACAACCCAATTCACGCTGGTATTCTGGATCAGGAATTTTTAGAAATGTCTGGTTAGAAACTACCGATAAATTACACGTAGCACAATGGGGAACGTATATTACGACTCCAAAAGTTTCTGCCGAAAAAGCTTCAGTAGAAATTGAAATAAGAATTAAAAATCAATATGCTGCTTCTAAAAAGGCAACAGTTACAACAACAATTTTTAAAGAAGATACTAAAGTAACTTCGGTTACTCAAGATATAACTATTGGAGGAAATTCGAATCAAACCATAAAACAAAATACTGAAGTGGAAACCCCAATTTTATGGTCAGTGGAAACTCCAGAATTGTACACAGCTGTTACAGAAATTTCGCTTGACAATAAAATCATCGATCAATACAAAACCAATTTCGGAATCAGGGATTTTAAATTTGATACTGAGAAAGGATTTATTTTAAACGGAAAACAGGTAAAAATAAAAGGAGTTTGCCTGCATCACGATTTAGGTCCGCTTGGTGCTGCAATTAATACGCGCGCTATCGAACGTCAATTAGAGATTATGAAAGAGATGGGTGTGAATGGAATTAGAACCACACACAATCCGCCTGCTCCAGAACTTTTAGATTTATGCGATAAAATGGGGTTCATTGTTATGGATGAAGCTTTCGATATGTGGAAGCAGACCAAAACCAAATACGATTACGGAAATGACTGGGACAAATGGCACAAGAAAGATTTAGTAGATCAATTGCTTCGTGACCGAAATCATCCTAGTATTTTTATATGGAGCATTGGAAATGAAATCCCGGAACAATGGAATGAAACTGGAGTTACAATTGCCAAAGAATTAGTGGCGATAACACGTCAGTACGATAAAACACGTCCGATTACAGCCGCAATGAATCCACCGGTAAATATGAATATTGATGACGTAACTTTACAATTCGAGAAAAATAATGTTCAGTTTAATGCCATTGCAAAATCGGGTGTTTTGGATCTTATCGGATATAATTATGCCCATCAAACCTATGAGCATCATCAAAAAAACTTTCCCAATACCCCTTTTATTGCAACCGAAACAACTTCAGGTTTGCAAACCCGCGGTTATTATGACTCGGTTTCGGATACCATAAAAAAATGGCCAGTAAGATGGGATCTTAAATTTACAGAAGGAAACCCTGATAATACGGTATCTGCTTACGATCAGGTTCAAACGCCTTGGGGATCCACCCACGAAGCAACATGGAAAGTGATTAAAAAGTATGATTTCCTTTCCGGAATGTACATCTGGACTGGTTTCGATTATATCGGTGAACCAACTCCGTACGAATGGCCATCAATTAGTTCGTACTTTGGAATTGTTGATTTGGCCGGTTTCCCAAAAGATGTCTATTATATGTACCAAAGCGAATGGACAGACAAAACTGTTCTGCATATTTTTCCACATTGGAACTGGAAAGCCGGGCAAACTGTTGATGTTTGGGCATACTACAATAATGCGGATGAAGTTGAACTTTTCCTTAACGGAAAATCAGTCGGAGTTCGTAGCAAAAAAGGCGATGATTTACATGTAATGTGGCGTATTCCTTTTCAAGCTGGAACACTAAAAGCTGTTTCTCGTAAAAATGGAAAAGTAGTTTTAGAAAAGGAAATCAAAACCGCTGGAAATCCAGCTTTATTAAAACTAACTGCTGACAGAAATAGCATTACTGCCGATGGAAATGATTTGTCTTTTATAACAGTTGATATAATGGATGCTAAAAATGTTTTAGTACCAACAGCAAACAATGAAATTTCATTTTCGCTAAAAGGAAATGGAAAAATCGTAGGAGTTTGCAGCGGTGATCCGGTAAGTCACGAATCGTACAAAGGATCAAAACATACTGCGTTAAGCGGAAAATGTTTAGTGGTTATTCAAGCAGGAAATCAAGCGGATAATTTAGAGTTAACCGCTAATGCCAAAGGACTACAATCCAAAACAATTACTATTACAACTAAATAAAATAAAAACTCAAAAAATGAAAAAGTTACAGTTAGCATCACTATCATTATTTGTTGGTTTGTTGTGGACACCAAAAGCGTCGGCACAAATTCAAAACGCTGAGATACTAAATGCACCTATCGATATTAGTAAAGATTTTGAGAACTATCTCAACACTTTTTATTTTGCCGATGAGCTAACAAAATTTGATCCTCAAACAGGAAAAGGAACCGTAAAATATTTACGCTATAATTATAAAACACGTCAGGCATTTAATAATATGTTAATGAAGCCAGACACCATTGCAGCGAATGAATTCCCTGCAACGGAATATGCAGCCAAACCAGAATTACCGTTTGAAATTCAGTTTGTGTCCGATCGTACTTTGCGTATCAAAATGACTTCTGGACCACAATTTCGTCCACAAAAAGAATCTTTAATGTTGGTGGATGGTGTAGCTCCAAATCATCCTGAATTATGGAAATCTTCTAAAATTGAAGGAGGTTATCAGTTTATAAGCAAACACGGAAAAGTGGAGATTTTAACCAAACCCTGGCACGTGAAAATTTATGACGAAAACGGAAAGTTGCTAACAAGCACCTTGCATAATTCGGATTTTGAAAATTCCTACACACCTGCTTTACCCTTTTCTTTTGTTCGAAGAAACAGCGATTATTCCAGAAGTATGGGAGCTGCTTTCAGCTTAGAACCAGATGAAAAAATATTTGGTTGTGGGGAATCATTTACGCAGTTCAATAAACGCGGTCAAAAGGTCGTTTTATGGACTGATGATGCAAATGGTATTCAGAATGAAACCATGTACAAACCGATTCCTTTCTATATGAGTAGTCGTGGGTATGGTGTTTTTATGCATCATTCAACTCCAATTACTGTTGATTTTGGAAAATATTTTGGTAGTGCTAACGAAATGTATATTGGTGATGATGAAGCCGATTTGTTTTTCTTTATTGGAGAACCAAAAGATATTTTGGATGAATACACTAATCTTACTGGAAAAGCTGCGATGCCGCCACTTTGGTCTTTCGGATTCTGGATGAGTCGTATTACCTATTTCTCTGAAAAAGAAGGTCGTGAAGTAGCTAAAAATCTACGAAAATATAAAATTCCAACAGATGTAATCCATTTTGATACAGGCTGGTTTGATGTGGATTGGAGAAACAATTATGAATTTGCAAAAGCACGTTTTGGTGATCCGGTTAAAATGATGGCTGATATGAAAGAAGATGGCTTTCAGGTTTGCTTGTGGCAATTGCCTTATTTTACTCCAAAAAACACCTTGTTTAATGAAATCATGGATAAAAATCTAGCAGTTAGAGACCGTAAAGGAAACTTACCTTATGAAGATGCAGTTTTAGATTTCTCAAACCCGGAAACAGTTTCCTGGTATCAGGCTAAATTGAAACATTTGTTTGACCAAGGGGTAAGTGTATTCAAAGTTGATTTTGGAGAAGCTGCTCCTGCTGAAGGAATTTATCATTCAGGAAGAACAGGTTTTTATGAACACAATTTATACCCGCTTCGTTATAATAAAGCGGTTGCCGAAATTACACAGAAAGAAAAAGGATATACTTTAATCTGGGCCAGAAGTACCTGGGCAGGATCTCAGCGTTACCCTTTGCATTGGGGTGGGGATGCTGAAACATCTGACGGAGCAATGTCTGCCGAATTACGTGGCGGATTGTCATTAGGTTTAAGTGGTTTTAGTTTTTGGAGCCATGATGTGGGTGGATTTGTGACCAAGTCACCTGAGAATTTATACAACAGATGGACACCATTCGGGATGCTAACATCTCACGTAAGAAGCCACGGAGAGCCACCAACAGAACCATGGCTGTATAGTAAAGAATTTTTGGAAAGCTTTAGAAGAGCTGATAATATGCGTTATGAATTAATGCCCTATATCTATGCTCAGGCTAAGGAAAGTTCAGAAAAAGGATTACCTATGTTGCGTGCTTTGTTTGTAGAATACCCTCAGGATGCCGGTTCATGGTTGGTTGATAACGAATATTTATTTGGCTCAAGCATGCTGGTTGCACCTTTGTTTGAAGATGTAACAGAAAGAGATGTTTATCTTCCGGCAGGAACATGGATAGACTACCAGACTAAAAAAGTATACGAAGGAGGATGGCATAAAATCAAAGCGGGAGAAATTCCAATTATCGTTTTAGTGAAAGATGGAACTGCCATTCCTCATATTGCATTGGCGCAATCGACAAAAGATATGGATTGGAGTACATTAACCTTAAAAGTATTTGCAACCGACAAAACTAATTTGGCTACAGCCAAAGTGTTTTTACCAAACGGAGATGATGTTCAGGAAATTACAGTTACTAAAAATGGTAATAATGTAGAAGTTGCTCCAAATGCTTTAAGTACAAAAACCACTTTTAAAACGGAGTGGACAAAATAAAAAATGAGCCATAGATTAAAAGAAATTAAAAATTAAAATCTGCCAGATCTGCAGAATCTGCGTGAAAATAAAATTCTTTTAATCTGGGCAAAAAATATAATTCCAAAAAAACATGAAAAACTATCTAATTCTCCCAGCTATATTGTTTTCAATAACATTTGGCTACAGTCAGAAAAACAAAAATGATTACGAACTGGCTTCGCCAAACGGACAGAATAAAATCAAATTCGAATTAGTGAAAAATGCTCCTAAATATGCTGTTTCACACGGAAAAACGGAAGTGATTACACCATCTGACATGGGATTTTTATTAAAAGGAAATGAAAATTTAAGTACGGATTTTGAAATCAAAAATGTAAAAACCACTTCATTTGATGAAACCTGGGAACAGGTTTGGGGGGAAAAGAAAAAGATCAGAAACAACTACAATCAATTGGTAGTTGAATTACAGCAAAAAGGTAAAAACAAACGCAAATTGGAGATTCAGTTTCGTGCGTTTGATGACGGAGTAGCGTTTCGATATGTGTATCCAAAGCAAAATGTGAAAGACAGTATTTTCATTATGGATGAAAAAACGACTTTTAACTTAAAAGAAGATGGAAAAGCCTGGTGGATTCCGGCATATCGTGAAAATCGCTACGAATATTTATATGAAAATTCTCCGGTAAGTACTTTAGATACCGTTCACACGCCATTGACTATTGAGGATAAAAGCGGATTGAAATTGAGTTTTCATGAAGCAAACCTGATTGATTTTGCGAGTATGACTTTGGTTAATACTACGGGAACTCAACTGAAATCTGATTTAGTGCCGTGGGCTGATGGTATAAAAGTTCGTGTAAAAGACACTTTTACGTCTTCCTGGAGAACCATTCAAATTGGAGAAAATGCAGGAGAATTGATCGATTCGTATTTAGTTTTAAATTTAAATGAACCGAATAAACTGGGAAATCCATCTTATGTAAAACCATATAAATATTTCGGAATCTGGTGGGGAATGCATATTGGAAAATATACTTTCTGGGAAAGCGACAAACAAGGCGCAACAACCAAAAATGCTGAAGAATATATTGATTTTACAGCAAAAGAAGGTTTCCATCATCTATTGATTGAAGGCTGGAACAAAGGCTGGACACCTGCCTGGTATGAAAACCACATGCACATGTTTAGCTTTACAAAAAGTGCCGATAACTTTGATTTAGAAAAAGTCGTGGAATACGGTAACAAAAAAGGTGTAGAACTTATTGGTTACCATGAAACAGGATCTAATTTGATTAATTATTTAAAGCAGATTGATGAAGGTTTTGCTTTATACAAAAAATTAGGAATTCATACAGTGAAAATCGGTCACGTAGGTTCTAAATTAAATATGAAAGAATGGCATCACGGACAATTTGGTGTTAATTACTTTAGATATGTTTTAGAGAAAGCAGCCAAATATGATTTAGCAGTCTTCTATCACGAACCAATAAAAGATACGGGAGAACGCAGAACCTATCCAAATATGCTGGCCAGAGAAGCAGCTCGTGGTCAGGAATACAATGCCTGGAGCGAAGGAAACCCGCCAAATCATGCTGTTATCTTACCATTTACAAGAATGTTGTCCGGACCAATGGAATATACGCCTGGAGTTTTGGATGTAGAAATCAAACAAGGCTATCCCGGGAAAAGAGTACACGGAACTACAGCACAGCAATTGGCGATGTACGTAGTGTATTATTCGCCAATCCAAATGTTGGCCGATCTTCCTGAGAATTATGTAGGTGTTCCTTCTATGCAGTTTCTAAAAGATGTCCCTACAGATTGGGCTGATACTAAGGTATTGAATGCCGAAATTGGAGAATACCTGACTACAGTTCGTAAAGATCAAAATAGTGCCGATTGGTATTTAGGAAGTATGACGAATGAAAAAGCCAGAGATTTAGAAGTTTCATTATCATTCTTAGATCCTAATGCCACTTACGAAGCTCAGATTTACGCTGATGCTGAAGGGACTGATGAAACACATAATCCAGAATCAGTAGCGATTTCTAAGAAAACGGTTAAAGCTTCAGATACCATGCAATTGCATTTAGGAGGAGCTGGTGGAACTGCCATTCGATTCAAAAAATTGTAATTTGAATGATGCGATAGAAAAGTTGCGTCTACTTCGATTTAAAAAAACAAACCAATTGGTCTTATTAGCGAGAAGATTCGCAACAATAAACTAAAACTAAAAAATCTATTAGCATGAAAAATAAAATTATATGTCTATCCGCTGCATTTGCATTTCTGGCATTTGCATCTTGTAAAAATTCGGTAAAAGACACTGGTTCTAATTCCGTACAAAAAGAAGAATACGTAGGGAAAGAAATAGGAAATCAATTTGACGCTGAGATTGATAAACTGGTTTCTCAAATGACATTAGAGGAAAAAATAGGCATGCTGCATGGTAATAGTATGTTTACTAGCGGAGGCGTAAAACGCTTAGGTATTCCTGAATTGAAAATGGCTGATGGACCATTAGGAGTTCGTGAAGAAATTTCTCGTGATAGCTGGGCTCCTGCGGGATTAACAAATGATTTTGCTACTTATTATCCTGCTGCGGGTGCTTTGGCTGCTACTTTTAATCAGGAAATGGCTTATACTTTCGGGAATAGCGTTGGCCAAGAATTACGTGCCAGAGATAAAGATATGTTGCTTTCGCCAGCTATCAATATTGTGAGAACGCCACTTGGAGGAAGAACGTATGAATACATGACGGAAGATCCTTTTTTAAATAAAAAATTAACAGTACCAATGGTTGTTGGCTTGCAGGATAATGATGTAATGGCTTGTGTAAAACATTTCGCGGCTAATAATCAGGAAACCAATCGTGATTTTGTTGATGTTCAAATTGATGAACGTACGCTTCGCGAAATTTATCTTCCTGCTTTTGAAGCTTCTGTGAAAGAAGGGAAGGCATATAGTATTATGGGAGCTTACAACAAATTCAGAGGCGAATATTTATGTGAGAACGATTATATGCTCAACAAAATCCTTCGTGATGAATGGGGATTTGAGGGAGTTGTAGTTTCAGATTGGGCTGCGGTTCATTCTACAGTAAAATCATTAAAAAGTGGTTTGGATATCGAAATGGGAACTCCAAAACCGTTCAATGAATTTTACTTAGCAGATAAATTAATCGGAGCAGCGAAGAACAAAGAAATCTCTGAAACAGAAATTGACAAACACGTAAAGAGAATTTTGAAAGTTTTGTTCCAAGTAAAAGCAATGGGAGGAAAAGAGCGTATAAAAGGTAGTTTGGCTACAGAAGCACACTATCAAGATGCGTATAAAATTGCAGCAGAATCGATTGTTTTATTGAAAAATGAGAACAATGCATTGCCATTAAAATTAGACGGAGTGAAATCTATTGCTGTTATTGGAAACAATGCCACTAAGAAAAATGCTTTAGGTGGATTTGGTGCAGGTGTAAAAACCAAAAGAGAAATTACTCCTTTGGACGGATTGAAAAATAGATTGCCAAGTTCAATTAAAATCAATTATGCCGAAGGATATTTAGAACGATATGAAGAAAAAAACAAAGGGAATTTAGGAAATATTACATCAACAGGTCCTGTAACAATCGACCAATTAGACCCAACCAAATTACAAGAAGCTATCGAGACAGCTAAAAATTCAGATATTGCCATTGTTTTTGCGGGTTCCAACCGTGATTATGAAACCGAAGCATCAGATAGAAGAGATTTACACTTGCCATTTGGACAAGAAGAATTAATAAAGAAAGTTGTAGCGGTTAATCCAAGAACTATTATTGTAATGGTTGCCGGAGCTCCTTTTGATTTAAATCAAGTACAGAAAGAAACTTCGGCTTTGGTTTGGACTTGGTTTAATGGTTCTGAAGGCGGAAATGCTTTGGCAGACGTATTATTAGGAAAAGTAAATCCATCGGGAAAATTACCTTGGACCATGCCAGTAAACTTAAAAGATTCTCCTGCACACGCCACCAATAGTTTCCCTGGTGATAAAGTGGTTAACTATGCCGAAGGGATTTTGGTGGGTTATCGTTGGTTTGATACCAAAAAAATAGAGCCTCTTTATCCATTTGGATATGGATTGTCATACACAACTTTTGCTTTCGAAAATGGGAAAACGGATAAAACGGAATATGCTTTAGAAGAAACGATTTCAATTTCATTGGATGTGAAAAACACAGGAAAAGTGGATGGTAAAGAAGTAGTTCAGGTATATGTTTCAAAACCAAATTCTAAAGTAGAAAGAGCTGCTCAGGAATTAAAAGGCTTTAAAAAAGTAATGGTTAAAGCAGGAAATTCAGAAAAAATAAGTATCCAAATTCCAGTTAAAGAATTAGCGTATTATGATGTAACTTCTAAAAAATGGGTTGTAGAATCTGGGAAATATACTTTGAAACTTGGAAATTCTTCTCGCTCTATTATGCAAGATATTGCTGTAAATGTTCAATAAATCCAGTAAAATCAGTACTAATTTTAAAATATTTAAAATGAAAAAAAACATGAGATTAAATATGGTTTTTGTTGTTGTAAGTTTTGTTTTATTTGCTTTCACTGCCTGTAGTAATGATTCGTCAGAAAAAGAGGAAACCATGGGGAACTTGCTTACCGCCAGTGTTGCTGAAATTGATCTTGATGCTGGAGGAGGTGGAACCAATGTAACTATTGAAACCACGGCTGATTCTTGGACTTTAACAAACACAGGCTCTTCCTGGGCTAAAGTAAGTAAGGTTTTGGGTTATAAAGGAGCAACAATTATACAAGTTACCGCATTAGAAAACACAACTGGAGTTACTCGAACAGCCAATTTGACGATTATTGCAGATAATACCGAAGAAGTTAAAATCACCGTTTCTCAACTTTCGAAAGAAGTTGAGGTTCCTGGATTGTTTCCGAGTTATAATGTAAATCCTATTGCTGCTGATGCTTCAGGAATGAGTAGTACTGCTGTACAATTGGCTGCTAAAATTAAATTGGGATGGAATATTGGAAATGCGCTGGAAGCTACAGGTGGGGAAACCGCTTGGGGTAATCCTAAGACAACTAAAGCTTTGATTGATTTAGTAAAAGCCAATGGTTTTAATGCAATCCGAATTCCGTGTTCTTGGAATCAAAATTTATCAAACTCTAATAAAGCTGAAATTAGTACTGTTTGGTTAAACCGGGTAAAAGAGGTAGTACAATATTGTATTGATAATGAGATGTACGTTTTAATTAATATCCATTGGGATGGCGGCTGGTTAGAAAACAATGTTACAGAAGAGCAGAAAGAGGCAAATAATGCTAAACAAAAAGCTTTTTGGGAACAAATTGCTACCCATTTTAGAGAATTTGATGAACATTTACTGTTTGCTAGTGCAAATGAACCTAATGTTGAAGATGCAACTCAAATGACTGTTTTAACATCTTATCATCAAACATTTATAGATGCCGTTCGATCTACAGGAGGAAAAAATGCTTACCGTACATTAGTGATTCAAGGCCCAACTACCGATATTGAAAAAACAAAAGAATTGATGACGATATTGCCTATAGATACAGTGACGAATCGAATGATGGTAGAAGTTCATTATTATGGGCCTTGGACTTTTGCGGGTTTAACCAAAGATGAATCCTGGGGTAAAATGTTTTATTATTGGGGAACAGGTTTTCATTCAACAACTGATGTGGAGCGAAATGCAACCTATGGAGAAGAAGCTGATTTGGAAAAAAATTTCAAACTAATGAAAACCCAATTTGTCGATAAAGGGATTCCGGTTTTATTGGGAGAATTTGGAGCAATCAGAAGAACAACTTTAACGGGAGATGATTTGATTTTACATTTAGCTTCAAGAGCCTATTATTTAAAAACAGTGGTAAAACAAGCTAAAGCTAATGGTTTATTACCTTTTTATTGGGATGAAGGAAGTACCGGAAATAATGGTTTCGGAATTTTCAAAAGAAGCGATAACACTGTTTTTGATGCTCAGGCATTAAATGCATTGCTGGACGGATTGAAATAGAAATTAATAATATACTTATAACACAGTTTGGATAAATAGTTTTTTGTCCAAACTGTGTTTTTTTATGATCATTGATTTATTCCAAAAACGATTTTAATTCATATCTGTATTCCGAAGCATTTTTTCCAGTAAATTCTTTGAATGATTTATTAAAATGACTAAAATTATTGAAACCACTTTCAAAAGCAATTGCCGTTATGCTGATGGGTTTTTCAGCTAATAATTTGCAAGCATGAACCAATCTGTAATCGTTTACGAATTTGGTAAAGGTTTTATGGGTTATTTTTTTAAAATATCTGCAGAAAGAAGGTACGGTCATGCTGACTTTATTAGCAATGTCTTCTAAACGAATAGGTTCTTTGAAATGGTCTTTTACATAATTAAAAATAGAATTGATTCTTTCATTGTCCTGAACGTGCATTTCCATTCGGAAACCTTCGGCGTTTAGAACCGTAGCGTCTTCGGTGGCTAATTCTAATTCATTCAAGATTTCGATAATACTTAATAATCTTTCAAATGGAGTTTTGTCTTCCATTTTTCCAATTTTCTTCCCAATCTTTCTTTTGGTTTTTCCACCAAAAGTAATTCCTGATTTGGCTTGTTGTAATAAATCCTTAATATTTCGCATTTCAGGAATCTCAAAAAAATGTTCTCCAAGGAAATCAGGTCTCATTTGGATTACAATTTCGTTTTTATTTCCCGTTAGTTCATCGGTAAAGCCACAATGCGGTAAATTACTGCCTATTAAAGTCAAATCGCCATTAGTATAATAGGAAATATGACTTCCTACCTGGCGTTTTCCTGCTCCACCATTTACATAAATCAATTCTATTTCTGGATGATAATGCCAAAAATGAGAATTGTAATTAATGTCATATTTGGTTAATGTGAACGAACTTCCAAAAGAAGGTTCTATGATTTTAAGAGTTGGTAGGTTTGATTTCATTTTGTTGGTTTTAGTTGGTTACACTAAATTAACAAAAAATATGTAATATTAACTATACTAAATTGCAGCGTTTTAGTATGAGGTAAAATAGCATACAAAATACAGAATTAATATTTTCAGTTATTGTATTTTATAAATGAGTCTTAGATTGTAATCATCCGCTCAAAGGAAGTATTCATCATGCTAATGAAAATAAATCTCTAGTGAGAATTTCATTAAGCGATTTTTTACAAGTTATGATTTGAAAATAATTTTGATGTTTTTTGAATAAAAATCTTAAAATTATTTTTTTGGCACGGATTATGATAAATAAACTATGGTTAGAAATTTGCTATTAGTTAGTAATTAATTAGTTTGTGTAGTTAATAAAAAAAGCTTCAGGTGGTTCTGAGGCTTTTTTTTGTTTTATAGAATTCCCATAATTCGATCCATCACCCAACTGGTATGAGTAGCTGTTTTTCCATTTGAAGGATGAATTCCAGTTCCGAAAAGCTGTTCTTTCATTTCTCCCACATGATTGAATTGTACGTTTTCAGGATGCTCTATTGTAAGCGTAACTACGCCGTTTTCATTTGTAAGTACTATTGGATCTTCATTAAAAACAGAAAAATCAATCGTTCCCTGACTTCCATATATAATTACTTTGTCTTCTCTGGTTGCAGTGCCAAAGTTCCAACTTCCTGTTCCTGTAATTCCGCTTTCATGCAGCCAACAAGCAACAAGAGCATCCTTAGCAGAATATAAATTTTGTTGATTCAGACTGATTCCTGAAACTTCTTTGATGTCTCCTAATAGGTAATTAAATAAATCCAATCCATGACTGGCTAAGTCATCAAAATAGCCTCCTTTAGCAACTTCAGAGTCTGTTCGCCAATTGTACAAACCAGATAAATCTTGTTCAGAAGCAGGTTTGCTCAAATGCCAATTGATGTGTCTAATATCTCCAATACTATTGGTTTCGAGCCATTTTTTTACTTTTTTAAATCTCGGTAAGGATCGTCTGTAATAAGCGGTAAAAAGTGGAATGTTTTTCGCTTCAAATGCTTCAGAAATGGCTTTGCTGTCTTCATAGCTTGGCGCCAATGGTTTTTCGATGCAACAAATTTTTCCAGCTTGGGCTACTTTTAATCCGTATAATTTATGCGAATCGGGTGGAGTAGCAATATAAATTGCATCTACTTCGGAATCGTTGATAAGAGCATCCGCATCGGAATAGTATTTTTTTATGCCGTGTCTTTTAGCATAATCAGCTGCTTTTTCGGCATCTCTTCGCATCACAGCAACAATTTCAAATCCTGCGGTTTTTTGATAAGCAGGACCACTTTTTTTTTCGGTTACATTTCCACATCCAATGATTCCCCATCGAATTATTTTCTCTTGATTGATAGCACTCATTTTAGTCCGTTTAATTACATCCATCAATACCGCAACTGTCGGCATCTGGAGCGTTCAAGATAGTAATTTTTGATTCAAATTGCCCTTCTTCCCAAACTTTTTCTAGTGTTTTCACAAAGGTTTCTTCGTGTTGTGCACCCGAAATAGCATATTTATTATCCAATACAAAAAACGGAACGCCTTGAATTCCTAACTTTTGTGCCATTTGTATGTCGTGTTGTACTTTATCAGCAAAGGCGTTAGTATTTAATACTTCGCCTACAGCATTTGCATCAAGTCCTACTTGTGTTCCCAGTTTAGTTAAAGTTTCTTTATTGTTTACGTCTTCTCCGTCTGTTAAATAGGCTTTAAAGAGCAGTTCTTTAAGCTCGTTGCCTAGCTGATGCTCTTTGGCTAAATGCAATAAACGATGTGCATGAAATGAATTAGCCATAACGGCTTTTTCAAAATGAAATTCTAATCCTGAGTTGGCTGCATTTTGAGTCATGTTTTCTAAGGACTCAATCGCCCAATCTCTATCTTTTCTATATTTTTCAGCAAGATGATCTGTTAAGTTATCGTCTTCTGATGCTACAAAGTTTGGATCAAGTTGAAAACTCTTCCATTCAATTTCAATGGCATCCTGATGTCCAAATTGATGTATGGCATTTTCTAATCTTCTTTTTCCAATATAACAGAACGGACACATGATATCCGACCAGATTTGTATTTTAAGTTTATTTTCCATCTTTATTCTTTATTAAAGAGTGATTATGTTTGTATATACAAATGTAACAAAAAGCTTTTGTAACTGTTTCTATTTTATACTTTTATTAGCAAAGATGTATCAACATGAAAACCTATGGAGAGAAAAAAATTACCGCAGAGAACGCTAAGTTTTTTATCCTTAGCTTTTATAAAAGCAAAGTTCGCAAAGCGTTGTATTGACTTAGCTTCGCGAACTTGGTGATTTTAAAAGTTTTTTAGATGAAAAAACTTAGCGCTCTCTGCGGTAAAAATAAACAGAGAGTATTTTTTTGTTTCTCCAAAACATTTAGCGTTGATCTGCAAAGATGATTTGGATGAGAGTGGTTTAAAATCAAAAAAACCATCAAAATTTACTTTGATGGTTTTTTGTATGAGGTATAAAATGATATTACAACAAGTCTAAAACAAAAGAAGGGAATAAACCTAAGGCAATATTTAAAACTATAGCAATTACAGCAACGGCATAATATACATTTGGAGTAGTGGTTTTAGCTTCATTAGGTTCTTTGGTATACATTGCCAAAATCAATTTGAAATAGTAACCCACACTAATGATAGAATTGATTACAGCAATTATAACTAAAGCAATAAATCCAGCTTGAACGGTTTGAGTGAATAAAAACAATTTAGCAAAGAAACCTCCAAAGATTGGAATTCCAGCCATAGACAATAACGAAGCCGTTAATATTGCTGCCATTAAAGGATTGTTTTTTCCTAAACCATGAAAATTAGTAATGTCTTCGTTTTCTTTGGTTTTGCAAACATATAAAATCACGCTAAAAGCAGCGATTCCAGCCAATGCATAAGCAGAAGTATAATACAATAAAGTTCCTGATGATTTTTCGGTGCTTAGTAAAGTCATTAACATAAATCCGGCATGTGAAATACCTGAAAAAGCCAAGATACGTTTTACGTTTATTTGGCGTAAAGCCATGATATTACCCACAGTCATTGAGGCAATAGATACAATTACAATTATCAATTGAAATGCTGGAGAAATATCAGCATTCATGGTTTTTACTAATTTGTATAAGGTGGCTATGGCAACAACTTTCGCTAAAGTACTCATTAATGCTGTAGTCAAAGCAGGAGAACCTTCGTATACATCTGGTGCCCAGAAGTGGAATGGAACAGCGGCAATTTTGAAAAGCATTCCAATAAAAATTAAAACAATTCCTATGGGAAACCAAATTGGTAATTCGGCAGAACGAGATAATTCGCTAATTTCAACAATGTCAAAACTTCCCATTGCACCGTAAATCAGGCAAATTCCAAAAAGAAGAATTCCTGATGCAAAGGAGCCCATTAAGAAATATTTCAAACCCGCTTCGTTACTTTTAATGCTTAATCGGTTGCTTGAAGCCAAAACATATAAAGCAATAGATAAAACTTCGATTCCTAAAAAGAACATCGCTAAGTTTCCAAAAGAAACCATAGCAACTGCTCCCGCTAATAAGAATATTTTTATGGCAATAAAATCGGAGATTTTAGTTTGATTTCCTTCATAAAATTTATGTCCTAAACTCACTAAGAAAATAGTAAGGATGATGAATAAACCTGAAAAGGCAGAAGAAAATTTACTTACAACAATCATATTGTTATAGTAAAAATTAGGAGCAGCATTATATTCAGATATATCTAATCCAAGTACCGCCAATAATCCAATAACGACAACTGGAATGATGGCTTTTCTAGCATCAAAAATTTCAAATAAAAGGCATAAAATACCTAATCCTATTATTGCTATTAATGTATTCATATTTTATTTTGTGATTCAGGATTTGAGCTTATAAACACGCAAATCTTTAGTTTGAATTTAATTTTTAATATTATTGAATTCTATTTATTGTTCTTAAAATCTGATCCAAACTAGGATTGATTAACTCATTAATTGGTCTTGGATACAATCCGAAAAAGAAAATAACCGCAATGATAATTACCAAAACTATGGTTTCATGTAAAGTTACATCGGCAAATACCTTTGTATTGGTTTCTCCAAGCATTACTTGTTGGTACATTTTCAACATATAATAAGCTCCTAATATAATTGTAGTTCCACCCAATACAGCAAACCATACATTAATTTGATACAAGCTATATAAAACCGTAAATTCTCCAACAAAGTTAAAAGTAGTAGGCAAGGCTACCGAAGCCAAAACCAAAATCATAAATAATGAAGCAAATTTTGGTGCTTGTGATCGAATGCCACCCATTTCGGCAATCACTCTGGTATCGAATCTTCTGTAAATGATTTCTGCTGCAAAGAACAATCCCACTACAACAAAACCATGCGAAATCATTTGTAAAACGGCTCCACGCAATCCGTCAATGTTTAAAGTATAACAACCTGCTGCAATTAATCCAACGTGTGCCAATGAAGAATAAGCCAATAATTTTTTCAAATCTTTTTGTCTTAACGCTAGAATCGAACCGTAGATTACACCTGCAATTCCTAAACCGATTAATATTGGTAAATAGGTTTTTGATGCAATTGGAGTAATTGGTAATTGCCAACGCAACACACTATACAATCCCATTTTTAGCATAATACCAGATAAAAGCATGGTTCCAACAGTTGGTGCTTTTTGGTACACTTTTGCCTGCCAGGTATGGAAAGGAATGATTGGAATTTTGATAGCATAAGCTAAAAAGAATGCCCAGAAAATCCAGAATTGTTCCATTCGGCTTAATTCCACTTTGTATAAATCCTGTAGCATGAAACTGCCTGCTTTTTGGTATAAATAAACAAAAGCAATTAGCATGAACAAAGATCCTGCAAGTGTGTAGATAAAAAATTTAACTACAGCTTTTTTACGTTCTTCAACTTCTCCATTACCCCAAATTAAAGCAATAAAGTAAATTGGAATTAATGCTAATTCCCAGAAGATGTAATACAAAAGTCCATCTGATGCTAAGAAAGTTCCTGTCATTGCAAATGACATAAACAAAATTAAAGCATAAAACGATTTAGCATTTTTATATTCATTTCCAAAAGAAGAATAGATAATTAAAGGAGTCAATGTCGAAGTCAATAATAGCATGATTAATGACAATCCATCGGCAGTTAAGGAATAAGAAACCAAAGGTTTGTTGATCCAAAATTTGAAAAAACTAATATTTGCTCCTGAATTATAAGCATTCAACAAAGCAATTGATATTCCTAAAGCAACTAAGCTGAATAATAATGCCACTTTTGAAGCCAGTTTATCACCAGCAAAATAAGTAGCAAATGCGCCAACAAGTAGTATAATTAATAGTAGTGATACGTTCATGATATAAAATTATTGAGCTAAAAATAAATAAGTTAATATGGCACTAAGTCCTAAAACAAATACAAACAAATAGAAACCAATACTTCCTGTTTGTAATTTCTTCCCTTGATAACTTAATTCGTTGGTTACTTTTCCTAATCCAAATACTAAAGATGATAAAGAAGTTTCGATATAATCTCTAAAGAATCTGGACAAGCCATTGATAGAATTTACAAAGATGACATTGTAAATCTCATCCACATAATATTTGTTGTACAATACTTTTGAAAAACCTGTAATTTCGGCATCTTCTGCTGGAACCTGGTTTTGTTTGATGTATTTTACAAATGCAATTGTAATTCCTATGATTCCACCAAGAACGGCAATAGCCATTAAAGCGTATTCTGTTGTTCCAAAATGATGTGCTTCGTGCACTTCTTTCGAAAATAAAGGCGCTAAATAACCATTCAGCCAGCTATTTGTTGGCAAACTAATCAAACCACCAATAGTTGCTAAAATGGCCAATACAATCAGCGGAAAAGTAATTAATCCCGGGCTTTCGTGTAAATGAGATTTTTGGTGTTCAGTTCCTCTGAATTCTTTAAAGAAAGTCAAATACAACAAACGGAACATATAAAAAGCAGTCATTAACGAAGCTAGTGAAGCAATAACCCAAAGTGCTATGTTATGATGAAAAGCAGTCATTAAGATTTCATCTTTCGAGAAAAATCCTGAAAAAGGAGGAATTCCTGAAATAGCTAAAGACGAAAGTAAGAAAGTAATAAAAGTGATTCCCATTACTTTTTTCAATCCACCCATTCTACGCATATCTTGTTCTCCGTGCAAAGCATGAATTACTGATCCTGAGCCTAAGAATAAACAAGCTTTAAAGAAAGCGTGAGTGATTACGTGAAAAACCGCAATTTCATAAGCTCCAAAACCTAAAGCTAAGAACATTAATCCCAATTGAGAAACCGTAGAATAAGCCAATACTTTTTTGATATCGGTTTGAACCAAAGCAATCGTTGCAGCAACTAAAGAGGTTACAGCACCTACAATAGCAATGATATTTTGTACTTCAGGAGCTAAATCAAATACATAATTCAATCTTGTAATCATGAAAATACCAGCAGTTACCATCGTTGCAGCGTGAATCAAAGCCGAAACTGGCGTTGGTCCAGCCATCGCATCAGGCAACCAGGTGTATAATGGAATTTGAGCCGATTTTCCACATGCTCCAATGAATAAAGCAAAGGCAGCAATCGAAATCATTGGGTCTGTATGAGATGCATTTGAGAAAGGAATTATTGATTCTAAGTTATGATAGTCTAATGTACCATAATTCGCTCCAAGAATAAAAATCCCAATCAACAATCCTAAATCTCCTATTCTGTTCATGATGAAAGCTTTCTTAGCAGCATCATTGTATTCCTGATTTTTATGCCAAAATCCGATAAGCAAGTAAGAACAAAGTCCAACGCCTTCCCATCCGATGAATAGTACTAATAAGTTGCTTCCAATAACTAAGGTAATCATGAAGAAGATAAACAAATTCAGGTAAGCAAAGAACTTGTGCATATTCTCATCATCATGCATGTAGCTGATAGAGTAGAGGTGAATTAAAGAACCAATTCCAGTTACAAAAAGCAACCATAAAATAGATAATTGGTCTAAAAGGAAACCAAAATTCACATGGAAATTACTAATTTGAATCCAATTGAATAATTCAATTTGTACTGCTTCTTTGGTTTCGCTTATTTGAAGAAAAAAGACAAGAGTAGCAACAAATGAAACCGCAACAGTCAATGTTCCAATAATTCCTGAAGCCGATTTTCCAATCTTTTTCCCAAAGAAAATATTAAATAAAAATCCTAAAAAAGGAGCTAATAATAAGAGTAAAGCTAAATTCGTATTCATTATCGTTTATCCTTTTAAGTTTTTTAAATTATTAATATCAATCGAACCTAAATTTCTAAAAATCGATACCAAAATCGCTAAACCTACAGCAACTTCAGCCGCAGCTACAGCCATAGAGAAAAACACAAATATTTGTCCTTGTGCATCCTGATGATAGGTCGAAAATGCCACGAATAAAAGATTTACTGCGTTTAACATAATTTCGATCGACATAAATACGATGATGGCATTTCGTCTGTATAAAACTCCAAATACTCCAATACAAAAAAGTATTACAGAAAGGAAGATATAGTTCTCGATGCCTATTTCATTTAAAATATTAGTCATTTTATTTCTCCGTTTTTTCTTTTTTAGACAATAATACAACTCCAATCATCGCTGTTAAAAGCAAGATAGAAGCAAATTCAAAAGGAACCATGTATTCGTTCAATAAAACACGTCCTAAAACCTTTATAGATTGATAATCTTCGCCAGTAGCAATATATTCTCCTTCAATAGGTTTTGAATTAATAAAAATCAAAATCAAAACAATACAAATCAAACAAAAAGAAACAATAGCTCCTAATCGCGTAATACGAGGTTTATGAACTTCATTTTCCTTATTCAAATTCATTAACATGATGGTAAATAAGAACAAAATCATAATGGCTCCCGAATAAACAATAACATGAACAATAGCTAAAAATTGAGAATTCAATAGTAAATAATGTCCCGCTATAGAGAAAAAGGAAATTACTAAGTAAAGCGCACTATGAATAGGATTTCTACTAAATATTGCCAAGAAAGCGGTAATTAACGTAATAAACGATAAGAAACAAAATATAATTTGTACAGGAGTTGCGTTAGCAAAATCAGGAATATGTATCATTTAGTTAGCGTTATTAAGTTGAGCATTTTTGATAGCCATATCTAACGGCATTACTAATTTATCTTTTCCAAAAATAAAATCTTCTCTTTCATAACTAGAAGGAACTAATACTTTTGAAGTAGTCAAATAAATAGCGTCTTTAGGACAAGCTTCTTCGCACAATCCACAAAAAATACAACGCAACATATTAATCTCATATATCGAAGCATATTTTTCTTCTCTGTACAAATGTTTTTCATCCGCTTTGCGTTCAGCAGCTTTCATAGTAATGGCCTCTGCCGGACAAGATAAGGCACACAATCCGCAAGCAGTACAGTTTTCTCTTCCTTGTTCGTCGCGTTTCAACATGTGCTGACCACGATATACTGGACTCATAGTACGTACTTGTTCTGGATACTGAATGGTAACCTTTCTTGAAAACAAGTGTTTCAACGTAATGATTAATCCTTTTACAATTGCAACAAGATACAAACGCTCTAAAAAAGTCATCTCTTTATTAGAGACTTGTACTTTTCTTCCCGATAAGGATATGGTTTCTATTGACATCTTTATTTTATTTTTTATTTGAAGCTAATCCTGCTTTCCGTTTCAATCTTTTTAGTTTTAAAGAAAAAACTAAAAAGGATTTCCACTTCAATCAGGGCTAGTGCTACTCTTTGCTTATTTAAAATCCTAAAAATACTGCTATTTCGTGTCTCAAAATTACAATTCCTGTAATCACAATATTGACAATCGATACCGGAATTAATATTTTCCACCCTAAATTCATCAATTGATCGTATCTAAATCTTGGAATAGTCCATCTTACCCACATATAGAAAAAGATGAAGAAACATATTTTTGCAAATAATACTCCAATTCCTATTACGTTTGCCAAATTTACCCCCACGTTTTCTACCATCCAACTCATTCCTGGATAGTTATAACCTCCAAAGAATAAAACAGCAAGAATTGTAGAAGAGATAAACATACTTGCATATTCAGCAAATAAATAGAATCCCATTTTCATCGATGAATATTCGGTATGATAACCACCAATTAATTCACTTTCGCATTCCGCTAAATCAAATGGCGTTCTGTTCGTTTCCGCAAAAGAACAAATCAAAAAGATTAAGAATGACAGCGGTTGGTAAAATACATTCCAGCTCATTCCCGATTGTTGCAAACTAATTTCTCTTAAGCTTAAAGTTCCTGTCATCATCAATAATGCAATTAATGATAATCCCATGGCAATTTCATAAGAAACCATTTGAGAACCCGCACGAACCGCTCCCATCAAAGAAAACTTATTATTCGAAGCCCATCCTCCAATCATGATGCCGTAAATACCAATAGAAAGAATAGCCAAAATGTATAACAAGGCATTGTCAATATCAGCCGCTTGCAGAATAATATCTCTTCCAAAAAGATGAAATTTATCTCCCCACGGGATTACTGCACTGGTCATTAAAGCCATGCTCATCGAAATTGCCGGACCTACAAAAAACAAAAATCTGTTTGGGGTATCAGGTTCAAACTCTTCTTTCGAAAATAATTTCATTCCATCAGCAAGCGGTTGTAATAATCCGCCCCAACCTGCACGGTTTGGTCCTACACGATCTTGTAAAAATGCTGCAACTTTACGTTCAGCCCAAGTAGAGTACATTGCCATAATCATTGTAACGGCAAAGACAACCAGAATGATAACACTTTTTTCTATAATAATTGTACTATCCATTTTTTATAGATTACCATTTTTAAATTCTTCTTGCTCTTCTTTCTCCAAAGGGATAGCAGTCATACTGATTTTTTTACGGTCTTGCTCTCTTCCTTTTAGAATTCCTTCTTCGGTAGCAATATGAACTGTATCTAATTTTTGAGTATAATTATTTTGATTGATAACTGAATCTTTATCGAATTTTCTTGGCCCTTCAATTACCCAATCCGCTGGATCTTTGTGGTCAAAACGACATTCATTACAAATAAAATCTTCTACTTCGTGGTATTGGTCTTTTCTACCAGTAACTCTTTGGATTTCATTTCCAAACATCCAAACCGTAGTTTTTCCGCAACATCCCGGAGTAGTACACTCTCTGTGAGCGTTGAAAGGTTTGTTAAACCAAACTCTCGATTTAAAACGGAACGTTTTATCAGTCAGCGCTCCTACAGGACATACATCAATCATGTTTCCTGAGAATTCGTTGTCAATAGCTTTAGAAATACAAGTTGAAATATTAGCATGATCGCCACGGTCTAAAACTCCGTGAACTCTGTTGTCTGTCAATAGATCAGCGACTTGAACACAACGTTGGCATAAAATACAACGATTCATATGTAATTGGATATTTGGACCAATATCTTCTGGTTCAAATGTTCTCTTTTCTTCTATAAAACGAGTTTTCGATTTTCCGTGTTCAAAGCTTAAATCTTGCAAATCACATTCTCCAGCCTGATCGCAAATAGGGCAATCCAGCGGGTGATTGATTAATAGAAATTCAGTAACAGATTGACGTGCTTCACGCACTCTATCTGAATTTTTACTATTGATTTCCATACCATCCATACATCCTGTTACACAAGATGCCATTAATTTTGGCATTGGTCTAGGATCGGCATCGCTACCTTTGGCAACTTCAACTAAACAACAACGGCATTTTCCACCGCTTCCTTTTAGTTTAGAATAATAGCACATCGCAGGTGGAACTGATTCTCCTCCTATCTTACGAGCCGCTTGCAAGATGGTTGTTCCTGCTTCAACTTCAATTTCTTGACCGTCTATTGTTACTTTCATCTTTTCCTCTCCCCAACCCTCTCCAAAGGAGAGGGAGTCATTGGGTTAATTATTAAGTTATTACTTTCTCCAAACATTCCTCCCCTTTGGGGAGGCTAGGTGGGGATTAAACTGTTTGTTTGCTTACCAAATGTTTTACTTTATTAAAAGGCTCAGTAACAAAATGATTTCTGTTCTTTACTCTTTCTGGAAAACGAACATGGTATTCAAATTCTTCTCTAAAATGACGAATTGCTGCTGCCACTGGCCATGATGCTGCATCTCCAAGCGGGCAAATGGTATTTCCTTCAATTTTAGACTGAATACTCCACAACAAATCAATATCTTCTTCACGACCCTGACCGTTTTCAATACGCCACAATACTTTTTCTAACCATCCTGTTCCTTCACGGCAAGGTGTACATTGTCCGCAAGATTCATGGTGGTAAAAACGAGCAAAATTCCAAGTGTTACGTACAATACAAGCCGTATCATCATAAACAATAAATCCACCCGAACCTAACATAGAACCTGTTGCAAATCCGCCATCACTTAAAGATTCGTAAGTCATCAAACGATCTTCGCCATTAGCAGTTTTAAAAATTAAATCGGCTGGTAGAATTGGCACAGATGAACCTCCTGGAACTAAAGCTTTCAAAGGTCTGTTCGAACTCATTCCACCTAAATATTCATCAGAATTCATGAATTCATCTACGCTTAAACCTAATTCGATTTCGTAAACTCCAGGGTTTTTTACATGCCCAGAAGCCGAAATTAATTTGGTTCCTGTTGATCTTCCAATTCCTATTTTTGCATAATCATCACCAGAATTGTTTATAATCCATGGCACTGATGCTATTGTTTCTACATTGTTTACCACTGTTGGATTAGCCCACAATCCAGATACTGCCGGGAATGGTGGTTTGATACGGGGATTTCCTCTTTTTCCTTCTAAGGATTCAATCAAGGCAGTTTCCTCTCCACAAATATAAGCTCCTGCTCCACAGTGAACGTGTAGTTCTAAGTCATAACCTGAACCTAATATATTTTTCCCTAACCAACCCGCAGCTTTTGCTTCGGCAATGGCTCTTTCTAATATTTTAAAAACCCACATGTATTCTCCACGAATGTAGATGTACGAAAGGTTTGCACCCAAAGCAAAACTAGAAGTAATCATTCCTTCGATCAATAAGTGAGGAATAAATTCCATCAAATAACGATCTTTGAATGTTCCTGGTTCCGATTCATCGGCGTTGCAAACTAAATGTCTTGGTTTTCCTGATTTTTTGTCAATAAAACTCCATTTCATTCCAGCTGGGAAACCCGCTCCACCACGACCACGAAGTCCTGATTTTTTTACTTCCTCAACCACTTCATCCGGAGTCATGGCTTTTATTGCTTTCTCAACAGAAGCGTAACCACCTTCTTTACGATATACTTCGTAGGTTTTGATTCCAGGTACGTTGATTTTGTCTAATAATATTTTTTTTGACATCTTATTTATCGTGTAATATTATTTTATTATCTCGGCAATCAGCAATAATCTGATCGATTTTTTCTTTAGTCAAATGTTCTTTGTAGAAATCCCCTAATTGCATCATTGGAGCGTATCCACAAGCACCTAAGCATTCTACACCTCTTACTTCAAAAAGTCCGTCAGCAGTAGTTTCGCCAATGCCTATACCCAGTTTTTCGCAGGTATAATCCATTAAATCTTCAACTCCTCTTAAACAACAACATGAAGTTTGGCAAAATTCAAACATGTATTTCCCAATAGGTTTTAGGTTGTACATGGTATAGAAAGTAGCTACTTCGTAAACTTCAATAGGTAATATTCCAAGAATTTCGGCAACCTTATCCATTAATGCAATGCTCAACCAGTTGTCATGAGCATCTTGAACTTCGTGCAAAACAGGCAATAAAGCCGATTTTTTCTTATCTTCAGGATAATGACTAAGCAATTCATTGATGCGATTCATCAATGATTCCGTCATATTTATTTCTTGTTCGTAATGTTTTCTTTCCATTTTTCTTCTAAATCTGAAATCCTTATGCGTCTAATTCTCCGGCAATTACATTTAAACTGGATAAAATAACAATGGCATCTGATAATAATGCCCCTTTTATCATTTCTGGATAAGATTGGTAGTAAATAAAACAAGGTCTTCTAAAGTGAAGTCTGTATGGTGTTCTACTTCCGTCAGTAACCAGATAGAATCCTAATTCTCCATTTCCTCCTTCTACCGGATGGTAGATTTCGGCAACTGGAACAGGAACTTCTCCCATTACAATTTTGAAATGATAGATTAAAGATTCCATATTGTTGTAAACATCTTCTTTTGGAGGCAAATAATAATCAGGAACTTCAGCATGGTATTCGTTTCCTTCCGGCATTTTGTCTAAAGCCTGACGAATAATGCTCAAACTTTCCCAAACTTCGGCATTACGAACACAAAAACGATCGTATGTATCTCCCGATTTTCCTACTGGAACTTTAAAATCAAAGTCTTCATAAGAACTGTAAGGTTGCGCCACACGAACATCATAATCAACACCCGCAGCACGTAAATTTGGTCCAGTAAATCCGTAAGCCATGGCGCTTTCGGCAGAAATAGCACCTACATTTACGGTTCTGTCTATAAAAATTCTATTTCTTTCAAATAGGTTTTCAAATTCTTTCCAGGCAACTGGGAATTCTTCTAAGAAAACGTCTAGTTTTCTAAAAGCTTCTGGTGACCAGTCTCTTTCAAAACCACCAATTCTTCCCATATTTGTTGTTAAACGAGCACCACAAATTTCTTCGTAGATTTCGTATACTTTTTCTCTAAATTGGAAAACATAAAGGAAACCAGTATAAGCACCCGTATCAACTCCTAAAATGGAATTACAAATCAGGTGATCGGTAATTCTTGCCAATTCCATTACAATAACTCTTAAATATTGGGCTCTTTTAGGAACTTCAACACCTAGTAATTTTTCTAAAGTCATCCACCATCCCATATTGTTGATAGGAGAGGAGCAATAGTTCATACGATCCGTAAGAGGAGTAATTTGGTAAAATGGACGATTTTCGGCAATTTTTTCGAAAGCTCTATGGATGTAACCAATAGTTGGTTCAGCATCTAAAATTCGTTCCCCATCCATCAACAGAATGTTTTGGAAAATTCCGTGAGTAGCTGGGTGAGTCGGACCTAAATTCAAGATTGAAAGCTCGTTTCCGTCTTCGTTTAGTTGCTCTTTTATTATTTTAGCATAGCGATGCTCTGGTGGTAATAATAGTTCTGACATTTATAGAATGTGAAAAATTATATTATTGTTTTTTTAGCAATTGTCTACTGTTCTTCCAAAGAAACGGTCGTCTTTATCGGTTCTTCCGCCGTCTTCCATTGGGAATTCCTTACGCATTGGAAAAGAAATCATTTCATCCATATTCAAAATACGTTTCAATTGTGGATGACCAATAAAGTTTACACCGAAGAAATCATAGGTTTCTCTTTCCATCCAATTGGATGATAAGAAAATATTCGAAATTGTTTTGATTTCAGGATTTTCTCCGTTAATAAAAGCTTTTATTCGAACGCGTTTGTTTTCGTACCAATTGTGCATGTGGTATACCACTGCAAATTGTCTTTCTACTGGATTATCTGGATAATGAACACCGCATAAATCAGTTAAAAAATGAAAGCGTAAATCAGTATCGTTTTTTAAGAATAAAATGATAGCGGTATTTTTATTAGCATTGATTTCGAAAGAAAAAATATCTCTTTCCTCCTGGAAATTAAATACATCTCCACCGAAAGTTGCGGCTAATTTTTCTTGTATAGCTGTGTTTTCTAATGCCATTTTATTTGATATTATAAGAAGCTAATAATTCTTGATACTCTGGTGAACTTCTTCTTCTTACCGATTCTGTTTTTACTAGTTCTTGTAATTTCATCACACCATCAACAATTTGTTCTGGTCTTGGCGGACATCCTGGAACATAAACATCAACTGGAATTACTTTGTCAATTCCTTGTAGAACCGAGTAAGTATCGAATATTCCACCTGATGAAGCACAAGCTCCAACAGCAATTACCCATCTAGGTTCAGACATTTGTTCGTAAACCTGACGTAAAATAGGAGCCATTTTTTTAGAAATTGTTCCCATTACTAATAACATATCGGCTTGACGAGGAGAAAAACTTACACGCTCTGAACCAAAACGCGCCAAGTCATAATGAGATGCCATAGTGGCCATAAATTCAATACCGCAACAAGAAGTTGCAAAAGGCAACGGCCAAAGTGAATTGGCACGAGCCAATCCTACTACATCATTTAGTTTTGTGGCAAAAAAACCTTCACCTACAACACCTTCAGGAGGGGCAACCATATTTATTTTTGAATCGCTCATTTTATAAAATTTATAAGTTATGAGTTGTAAGTTCATAGCTTAAATTTAAAATCAATTTTTAATTTCAAAACCTTCTTATTCCCCTTTAGGGGTTAGGGGTTTATTCCCATTCGATAGCTTTCTTTTTGATGATATAGAAAAAACCAACTAAAAGTAAAGACATGAAAATGATCATTTTTACCATTCCTTCTAATCCAAGTTCTTTGAAGTTAATAGCCCACGGATAAAGGAAAATTACTTCAATGTCAAACAATACAAACAAGATAGCTACAAGGAAATATTTTACAGAGAATGGAATACGAGCATTTCCTACCGATTCAACTCCGCACTCAAAATTTTTATCTTTTATAACGGAATTTCTTTTTGGACCTAATTTTCCAGAAATAATGATGGTAGCTACTACAAACCCGATGACAAGCATTGCCTGCATAAGAATGGGTAAATAATTGAATTGATCAGATTGCATATATAATGGATTTTGTGCTAAAATAAGTCACAAAGATATGCTTCAATGTTATAAAACACAAGCAGACTATCAAAATTAGTGCTTGGTTTTAAGAGGTTTTTTAGTAGTTTTTAATGATTATAAATAAGATTTTTTATGTTTCTTAAAAAAAACTAAAAATTTAACTTTTAATTGTATAAAAAAAACGTCCCGATACAATCGAGACGTTTTTAAGCATTCGTAACAAAAAAAATATTTTGTTTAGATTACTGCAACTTTAGCAGCAACTTTTCCTTTTCTTCCTTCTTCTTCTTCGTAGCTAACTCTGTCACCTTCGCGTAATTCTTCCGCGTTGATTCCTGAAGCGTGAACAAAAATGTCTTTTCCTGTTTCTTCGTCTGTAATGAATCCGTAACCTTTTGATTCATTGAAAAATTTAACTGTACCTGTACGCATTGTAATAGTAATAATAATTTATAATAAGGCAAATGTAAGGTTTAATTACATACGAAAATGATTAATATCAAAATTTTTCATAAAATAATTGATATTCAGTGTTTTCACGCCGTTTCGAAAGGGATTTACTATAAATTTAATTGGATGTGTAATTCGTTTAATTGCGTGTTATCAATGGCTGATGGAGCATCAATCATTACGTCTCTTCCTGAGTTGTTTTTAGGGAAAGCAATGAAATCTCTGATAGTTTCCTGACCTCCTAAAATAGCCACTAATCGATCTAATCCAAAAGCCAATCCACCGTGTGGCGGTGCTCCAAACTGGAAAGCATCCATCAGGAATCCGAATTGTGCTTTGGCTTCTTCTTCGCTAAAACCTAGATATTTAAACATTAATTGTTGCGTTGTTTTATCGTGAATACGAATAGAACCACCTCCAATTTCGTTTCCGTTCAAAACCATGTCGTAAGCATTAGCACGAACTTTTCCTGGTTCAGTTTCTAATAGTTTCATGTCTTCTGGTTTAGGCGAGGTAAATGGATGATGCATAGCATGGTAACGACCGCTTTCTTCGTCTAATTCTAACAATGGAAAATCAACTACCCAAAGTGGTGCGAAAACAGCTGGATTACGCAATCCTAAACGTGTGGCTAATTCCATTCTTAAAGCACTTAATTGCGCTCTGGTTTTGTTAGCTGATCCCGAAAGTACAAAAATCATATCGCCAGCTTTAGCTCCAGTTACTTTTGCCCAATTGACTAAATCCTCTTGATCGTAGAATTTATCTACCGATGATTTGAAAGTTCCGTCTTCGTTGCATTTGGCATACACCATTCCTGATGCACCCACTTGAGGACGTTTTACCCAGTCAATTAATGCATCAATTTCTTTACGAGTGTAATTTCCAGCTCCTGGAACAGCAATTCCAACTACTAATTCAGCAGCATTAAATATTGGAAATTCTTTGTGTTGTGCAAATTCGTTTAATTCTCCAAATTCCATCCCAAAACGGATGTCTGGTTTGTCATTTCCGTAAGTTTTCATAGCGTGCTCGTAAGTCATGCGAGGAAATTTTTCTACTTCAATTCCTTTTATTTCTTTTAGCAAATGACGAGTCAGTCCTTCAAAAATATTTAAAATATCTTCTTGTTCTACAAATGCCATTTCGCAATCGATTTGTGTAAACTCAGGTTGTCTGTCGGCACGTAAATCTTCGTCACGGAAACATTTCACAATTTGGAAATATTTGTCCATTCCACCTACCATCAATAATTGTTTGAAAGTTTGTGGCGATTGTGGCAACGCATAAAATTGCCCTTCATTCATTCGGGAAGGAACAACAAAATCTCTCGCTCCTTCTGGCGTAGATTTAATTAGATAAGGTGTTTCTACTTCGCAGAAATCCAAGTCAGATAAATATTTACGTACTTCCATTGCCACTTTGTGACGGAATAACAAGTTGTTTTTTACAGGATTTCTTCTGATGTCTAAGTAACGGTATTTCATTCGAATTTCTTCTCCACCATCTGTTTCATCTTCAATTGTAAAAGGAGGAGTCAAAGAAGTATTTAAAATTTTGAAATCCTTAAATAGAACTTCTATATCTCCGGTAGAAATATTTTTATTTTTATTTTCTCTTTCTCTTACATTTCCTTTTATTTGGATTACCCATTCCCTTTGGACAGATTTAATGTTATCAAATCCTTTTTGTTCTGGATTATGAATTTGAAGATTTTCAATTTTTAAAATGTCCTCAATATAATCTTCAGTGTTTGTAGAATTATCTACGACAATTTGTGTAATTCCATATCTATCTCTTAAATCAATAAAAGTAATTGATCCAAATTTTCTAACAGTTTGCACCCAACCCGCAAGTGTAACTTCGGTGTTTATGTGTGAGGCGTTTAACTCGCCACAGTTATGACTTCTATACATTTCGAAAAATTTAATTATTTGGTTTATAAGTCAGAAAAAAAGACTCGGCTGCAAATTTAGAACTAATTATGTACATTGAATTGAGAAAATTGATTTTTTAATGCTTTGAATAATCTGGGGTTTTAATTTCCAATGTTAAGTTTTCGTTCAATGTTATTAAATTGTTACCAAATTGTTTTTTTAATGTAAATTAATATGTAATTTTGATAAAAGAAACCACATAAAATTTTGTATTATGAAAAAATATATAGTTATCGGAGCAGTATTAATCACAGGAATGATTTTTGCACAAACACCTAAACCGCAGTTAGAAGCCGTGGGAAATAAAGTAAAAGCTACTTATTTTCATGAAAATGGAAAAGTACAACAAGTAGGTTTTTATGAAGACGGAAAATTAGATGGAAAATGGACATCTTATGATAATGAAGGAAACAAATTAGCTATTGCTGAGTACAATAAAGGAGAGAAAGTAGGAAAATGGTTTTTCTGGAATGATTCTACTTTAAGTGAAGTAGATTATGCTAATAACCAAGTTGCTTCTGTTAAAAATTGGAAAAAACAAGCAATCGCTAACGTGGATTAAATTTAAAGTTGTTAATTGAAAAAAAAAGGCTTTTCCAGATTTTTGGAAAAGCCTTTTTTAATGTCCTTATTTTTTTGGTTTACTACTTTTTAATTTTAAAGTTGCGTATAATGTTATAACTGACAGAATAATCCAAAAAACATCTACAAAAAACGGTTGAAATTGATGGTTGCTGTATGAAACCCAAAACCAATTTCCCGTTTTGATTCCGTTTGTAATTGGAATTAAAAAACCAAGAATACTTCCCGAAAGCAAACAAAACTGATTGGTAAAACGATTGTTTTTCTTTAGAATAAAAAAGATACTCAATAGTAACCAACTGATAAAGTACACTGCATACGTATTATCTTGTCCTAATGGATAGCAAACTTTAGCTATAATAAAAGTCAATGCAGTAACAGGAAACATACTCAAACAAATGGCTAAGTAAATGCGAACTACAGCTTCGTTGAAACGTCTTTTTTTCTCAGGCATGTTTTTCTTGTCTCTGGCAACAAGCCAAATCATCACTCCAGAAATGATTACAAAACAAGATAAAATTCCTAAAACAAAACTGATGATTTTTAACCCGTAACCGCCATAATCTCCAAAATGGATGCGGTATAAAATGTTTTTCACACTATCTAAATAAGTAGTTTGGGTTATAGGATCTTTTTTAGAAACGACTTCGCCAGTGGCAACTTTATAAACCATTTCACCAATACCAGTGAATTTTTTGCCATAGTCAATTTCTCCTTTAACTAAAACGTGCATGTTAGCGTCTCCGTAGTTTTGAATTTCGACACGAGTAATATTAAAATCATCCCAGTTTTTTTTAGTAGCAGCAACCATTTCATTAATACTAAATGATTTGGTTAAAGCTTTATATTCAAAAGGATAATCAGTTCCTGAATATTTTAATTCTTTGTATAATTTGTCTTGATCTCCTTGGTAAAGCAGTTGGACACTAGGTGCTACCATTAATAATTTAATCATAAAAAAAGCGCCAGTAACTGCATATACAAATTGAAAAGGCAAACCTAACATTCCTAATGAAGTATGTGCATCAGTCCACAAGGTTTTTAATTTTTCTTTTGGACGGAAAACATAAAAACTAGAGATGATTTTTTTCCAATGCACTAAAACTCCTGTTACAATTGCAAATAGAAAAAACAAAGCAATAAATCCAGATAAATAGTAGCCATAAGGATAGGGGATTTGTGCCAGGAAATGCAAACGATAAATAAATTCACCTAAATTATAGGACTCAGCATAAGTAGTCGTTTTGTAAGTCGAATTATTTAAAATTAGGTATTGTGATTCTTTCCCTTTTTTAGAAGCCAAGCTGTCTTTTGAAGCTTCCAAAGAGGTGCCTACGCTATGTTCATTTTGAGGCTGGTAAAAACTAACTTTTCTACCATGCAAATCATAAGTGGTGTCCAGTACTTTTAAAGCCTGATCGAAATTTAATTCTATTTTACTGGTCACCGAAGTAGGTTGACCGCTTTCCCAACTTGCAATATCTTCTTTAAAAAAAGAAAACGAACCTGCGAAAAAAATCACGTACAAAACCACACTAATAACAATGCCGCTAACGGTGTGTGTATGAAAAAAGATATTGTAATTTCTATTGTTCATGGTTTATTTTGCTATTGGATTATAGGTTTGACCTAAATAAAGTATTCCCAAAAAAAGTAGGCTGATTCCAAGATAGATTAACCAAATTTTCCAGCCATTTTTAGCTAAAAATGCTACTACCATAAGTGCTACCCAAACGATAAAACCGCTAAAAGCCATTGTTATCATGATGTTGGCTCTATTAAACCAACTGGCAAGTGCCAAGTGAAAACTGATAGAAACCAAGTAACCACCTAAAATTGCTGCGGTTATTTTGGCAAAACGTTGCCATTTGGATTGTGTTAAATATTTTGGATTTGCTGGCATAATAGGAATTAGTTATAGCATTCAATAAAAGTAGCCATTGCAAATAGTATAAAAACAAACGATGGTTTTATAATTTTTAATGGACTTAAAATAATAATCAAGCTCCCGATGGTCATTAATAATATGAAATAGATTAAAGTTCCTGATCCTATGGCTTGTTCTAGTAACAAAACAAAAAAAGCACTTAGTAACAATAAAAAACCAAAATATTTAGTGGATCTAGTATTTTTTTTAATCCATTGTTCAAATCCTTTATCATACGAAACATAGGTTTTTTTAGAAGTATAATAAAGTGCATAAAAACCAATGAATATAAGAAAACTTACAATTGAAATCATAACTTTTATATTTAGAATCCACTTACTTAAAATGGATTAAGTAAGCGGATTTTGTTTTATTATATTAAAATCTATAAGAGAAGCTTGCAGCTACAGTTCTAGGATCTTTTGGGTGAATGGTTGACCAACCATCATAAATTTCTTCATCCGTAATGTTATTTACTTTAAGTGTGATAGTAAATTTTTCAGCAGTGTAAAACAACGATGAATTTAATTCAGTGTATTCAGGAATAGTGAAAGTTCCTGCGATAGCTCTGTTCATAATTTTGTTATCACCAACATAATTTCCTCCAAATCCTAAACCAAAACCTCTTAATACGCCATGAGTAAATTTATAACTTGCCCAAAGGTTAGCTAAGTTTCTTGCTCCAGCGCTTTCTGATCTAAAACCTACAAAATCAACATCTCCTTTTGTTAAGACTGCGTCATTGTAGCTGTAACCTAAAATAATGTTCAAGCCACTTACAGGATTAGCTACAAATTCAGCTTCGAAACCTTTATTTTTTTGTCCTCCGTCCTGAAAATTTTGTATTTCAGTAGCACTAGTTCTAATACTGTAAGCTTTATCAGTTACTCTAATGTCATAATAGCTTAAGGTGGCATATAATTTATCTGAAAATAAATTTAATTTGGTTCCCACTTCAATTTGGTTTGCATGTTCTGGATTAAAAACTACCGGAGTTCTTATTGTACCGCTTACGTTTTCTGAAGGAGCGACATTACTAAATCCGTTCATGTAATTTGCAAAAAGAGAAACTTTATCCAAAACAGGTTGGTAAACCAATCCAAATTTTGGTGAAAATGCAGTTTGATTGTAGCCACCATTATCAGCATTCATAAAACGATCCACACGTACACTTGCCATGGCTGATAATTCAGGTAGAATGTTAATTACGTTAGATACATAAGCACTATAAACTTCTTGCTTGGTTTTGTTATTGTTTCTTGGGCTGTCGCCAACAATTGCATCTGAACCAGCCTTAGTCAAATCTCCAGTATCCCCGTTAGAAGGGCCAAAAATAGCATTGAAAGAAGGCAAGTCATTACCTATATAAATGTATCCGTTACCGAAGTATCCTGAACCATAATCAGCAGTTGTTCTTTTAAAATAATCTAAACCAGCCACAATTCGGTTTCTTACATTTCCAATTTTAAAATCACCAATGAAATTTTGTTGAATATCGGTTGTTTTATTTTGATTATCTTGATAGTTAAATTGACGACCTAAAACAATTCCTTCAGTAATGGAAGGGAAAAACTGTGTTCCTTCATACAAGTAAGCATAATTCCCTTTTGATTTTGCTGAACTGTTAGAGAATACAGTTTGTGAAGTCCATTGGTCAGAAAGCTTATAATTCATTTGAGTCTGAATGTTATAAGAAGGTGTTTTTATGGTTAATTCGTTACTTGTATACGAACGATTGTTATCATAGTTTAATTCATCAATATTATGAACTCTTAATGGAGCAGCCCGATCTAAAAACAACATGGTTGGGTTTGTAGATTCGTTGCTCATGAACTCTGTGTTTACTAAGAATGATAATCTATCGTTTACTTCATAAGATAGGGAAGGAGCAATAAAGAATGATTCTCTAAATCCAGCATCTTGAAAACTTTCTCGTTTGCTATAAGCTGAGTTGACTCTGAAATTTAAACTTTTTTGTTCATTCAAAGGAGTGTTTATATCTACGGTTGCACGATGTAATCCATAGCTACCTACGGTATAATTTACTTCACCACCGAATCCTTTATAAGGTCTTTTTGTAGTAGTATTGATTAATCCTCCATAAGATATTAAGCTGCTGCCAAATAAAGTTCCTGATGGTCCTTTGATTACTTCAATTCTATCGATATTTGCTGGATCTAAACTTCCGTTTGTTAGTCCAGGTAATCCATTTACAATAGTGGCTTGTACAGGAAAACCTCTAAGTGAATAATAACTTGCTCCATCACCACCACGACCAGTAGAAGCCCATAATGGAGTTATACCCGGAACATTTTTTAATGCATCATCAAAGTTAGTTACTACTTGTTCTTTTAATAATTCATTAGTAACGGTTGTATAAACTTGTGGGTTTTCAAGGTTTTTAAGGGGTAATCTTGAAACTTGTGGATTTTCTTTTCTGGCAAAATGATTTTTTTTGCTTCCATTAACGGTTACTTCAGTCAGTTCTTCTGAGTTGTAATTAATTTTAGCATTTTGTGTTAATTCCTGCCCCTCTGCTAAATTAATCTTAAGCTCTTTTGTAATATATCCAATAGCTGAGATTTTTAAAGTGTAACTTCCAGGCTTAACATTTTTAATTTTATAATTTCCGTTCTCATCAGTTACAGTTCCTAATCGGGTGCCTTTTAGGATTACAGAAATGTTTTCGGGAGATTGGTCGTTATTTAAGGTTATTTGTCCTGTAATTGTTCCTTTTTCTTGAGCCCAAGTTCTATTGGAAAATAATAGAATAAATAATGAAGTTAAAATAACCAGTGCAAATTTCGTTTTCATTTTATTTAGAATTGTTTTTGATAGCGCAAAAGTAAATACCGAAACGTTATAAACCAAACAATTTTAATTTATTCTAAATAAGAAAAACAAAATAATTTGAAATTTTATTAAAATTTAAGAATAGTGTTTAAGTAGTTAATTTTTAAACAAGAAAGCCTGCACATTAAATTGTGCAGGCTTCTTTAATTATTGAAGTTTTGAAAATTAAACTGTGTGTTTCGGGTTAAAACCGTCTTCGCTTAATTCTGTATGATCATAATCGGCAACCATTTCAGCTTCGTAATCGACTTTTTCTCCTTTTGAGAACTTACGAATTAATTTTTCCATGATTTCATAAATTACTGGAACAATAATCAGGGTTAAGAATAGAGAGGAGATTAATCCACCAATAATTACCCAGGCTAAACCATTTTTCCATTCTGCTCCAGCTCCAGAAGCCAATGCAATAGGGAACATACCAAAAACCATCGCAATTGTTGTCATCAAAATTGGACGCAAACGAGCGTGATTGGCTTGAATTAATGCCGTTCTAATAGATTCACCTGCCGCTCTTCGTTGGTTGGTATAATCGACCAACATAATCGCGTTTTTACAAACTAATCCAATCAACATGATGATACCTAAAATGGTAAAGATGTTTAATGAGTTGTTTGTTAAAGCTAAGGCTAGCATCGCTCCAATGAACGAAAGCGGAATAGCAAATAATACTACAAATGGGTGAGCAAAACTGTCATATAAACCTACCATTACTAAGTAAACTAAGATAATAGCGGCTAATAACGCAATTCCAAGTGTACCAAAACCTTCCGATTGGTTTTCCTGATCACCACCCCAAATGTAGCTTACACCAGTTGGTTTTTCTAATTTATCCAGTTTTTCCTGCCATTGTGTTACAATTGTTCCAGCTGGTACTCCAATGTTTTGACCCTGAACTGTAACCGAAGCCGTTTTGTCTCTACGCTCTAATTTACTTGGACCAGAACCTTCAGTGATACTAGCAAATTGAGATAACTTTATTTGTTGACCTTGATCGTTAATAAAAATTAAATTACTTACATCAGTGATGTTTTTTCTGTCGAAAGCATTGTACTTAATGTTGATATCATATTCATATTCACCAGCTCTAAACTTACCATCTGTATTTCCGCTGTATGCTGTTTGCATGGTCATACCAACTGTTTGTAATGTCAATCCAAGTGCCGACATTTTATCACGGTCTACCTGAACGTTAATCTCAGGATTTCCATCTTCAACAGTTAATTTAATCTCAGTTGTTCCAGGAATAGTACGCAATTCAGCTTCTGCTAATTTGGCAAATTTCATCGCACTTTCCACATTTGGACCAGTAACAATCAATCCTAAAGTTGCATCTTCAGCAGTACCCAAAATACCTACAGGAACCGTTTTTACTTTGGCACCAACCAATACTTTTTCCAACTGGCGTTTCATTTTTGCAGCAAAAACAGAAGCATCATCAGTACGTTCTGATTGTTCAATCATTTTTACATTGATCTCCGCTTTGTAAGAAGTTGCCTGGGAAGCACCCATACCTTCAGAAGTTTGACCTACAGTTGTAATTTGGCTAAAAACATATTCCTGTGATTTCAAATAAGCTTCTGCTTTTTGAGTCATAAAGTTAGTTTGTTCCAATGAAGCATCTTTTGGTAATTCGATTTGAACTAAAAATTCTCCACTATCTGATGCAGCAAAAAATTCCCCTCCAATAAATCCACCACCTATTAATCCAATTGTAGAAGTAAAAAACAATACTAATACGACTAAAATGGTCTTAATGTAATGATCCAAACACCATTGTAAGATTTCAGTAACCCAGTTTGTAAAACGAGTTAATTGTTTTTCGAAAGCAAGAATAATTCTTCCAAAAAGATTTTTCCCTTCAATATGTTCTAATTTTCCAAAACGAGAAGACAACCAAGGAATAATAGTAAATGAAGTTAAAAGGGATAGCAAAGTAGAAATTACTACCGTCATACAAAACTGTGTAATAATATTAGATACTAATCCAGAACTCATTGCAATTGGTAAAAATACCACCACAATTACTAAGGTGATCGAAGTTACGGTTCCACCAATTTCGGCTGTTCCATCATAAGAGGCACGAATACGGCTTTTCCCCATTTCCATGTGCCTGTAAATATTCTCCAGTACCACAATCGCATCATCCACAAGAATACCTACAACAAGTGATAATCCTAGTAAACTCATTAAGTTTAAGGTGTATCCTAATAAGTAAATACCAATAAAAGTAGCAATTAACGATGCAGGAATAGAAACCATTACAATCAATGAGTTTCTAATACTGTGAAGGAAAAATAACATTACAAGAGCAACCAGAATTACCGCAATTAATAAATCATGTAATACAGAGTCAGCCGCTTCAAGCGTAAAAATAGTACTGTCTTTTGCAATGGCTAATTTTAGTTCATTTACCTTATAATCTTTTTCTAAAGTCGCAATCGTTTGTACTAATTGTTCACTTACCGCAACTGCATTAGCATCCGATTGTTTTATAATTTGTAATATAATGGCGCTTTTTTGATTAACACGAGCTACTTTTTCAGCAATTTTTTGAGTATCTTGTACATCGGCAATATCTTGTAAACGAACTTGAATTCCGTTTTGAGAAGAGATTACTAAGTTTCTTAATTCGTTAACATTTTTGTATTTACCTGCTAAACGAATTAATATTTTTTGTTCACGGGTTTGGATATTTCCAGTAGGGAAATCCAAGTTAGAAGCTAAAATAATTTGTTGTACCTGTGGTACTGACAGCCCATAACCCTGAAGTTTTGTAGCATCAATATTTACCTGAATTTCACGTTCCTGACCACCAATGATGTTTACCTGAGCGACACCTTGTACACGAGATAAAACAGGAGCAATCTTTTTGTCAATTAAGTCATAAAAAGCAGCTTCATCCATTTTGCCATTGGCTCCAATAGTCATAATTGGTAAATCACTCAAAGAGAATTTTGTTAATGAAGGCGGATCGGCATCATCAGGTAAGTCACTTAGAATGGCATTGATTTTTCGTTGCGCATCATTCATCGAATTGTCAGCATTTGCTTCAGATGTCAATGTTATCGATACAATCGAAAGACTTTCATAAGATTTAGAATCTATCTTTTTGATGTTTTCTAAGGATGCAATCGCATCTTCAATCTTTTTAGTAACGGTGTTTTCAATCTCACTTGGAGAAGCTCCCGGATAAACCGTAGAAACCGTGATTACATTGGTCTCAAATTTCGGAATCAATTCATAGCCCAGTTGGCTGTAACTGAATATTCCTCCAAGGATTAGTATCGTAAACAGAACGATAACTAACGACGGACGTTTTATGGATATTTCTGCTAATTTCATATGTTTCTTTTAATTTTATTAAGTCCTTAGTTTTTTAGTCCTTAGTCCATTGTAGGCTATTTAGTTTAACTAATTCTAAGGACTAAGACTCTGTACTAATTACTTTTACTTAATAACTTCTACCGAATTTCCGTTTTGCAAGTTAATTTGACCAGTTGTAATAACTGTTTCACCATCAGATAAACCGTTTAAAATTTCAACTTTATCACCTAAAATTCTTCCTGCAGTAACTGTTTTTAGTTTTGCAATTCCATTTTCAACCACAAAAACCTGATTGCTGCTTACACTACCTACAAATGCATTTCTAGGGACTACAGTTAAAGTTTGTTTTTGTTGCGATGCTTTAAATACAGCAGTTCCGTACATACCTGCTTTTAGGTCATTGTTAGCATTGTTTGAAATTTCGATTTCCACTGGAAAATTCAAACTGTTATCTGCTTTAGCAGCAATAAAAGTAATTTTACCTGCAAATTCCTTGTTTGGATATACACTTGTAGTAATACTAATAGTGTTGCCCACTTTTAAACTTGCTACTTGAGATTCGTTTACAGTAACATTCAATTTTAGTTTGTTAACATTTACAATTTCGAATAATTCAGTAGCAGGCATTGCTGATAACATAGATCCTGGCTCGATGAATTTTTTATTGATAATTCCGCTTATTGGAGCTTTAATTCTAGTATCACCAATGTTGATTTTTGCTTGTTTGTAATTTGCTTCAGCATTAATCAAGGCTACTTTTGCCTGATCTAATTGTTGTTTTGTTACACCACCTGTTTTGTAAGCGTTGTCAAAACGGCTGTAATCTGATTTTGCATTTTGGTAAGCAGCTTCAGTAGCTTGTGCGCTAACATTGATAGCATCTCCTCTCATGATTGCTAAAGTTTGTCCCACTGATACGCGGTCTCCTTCTTTAGCTAATACTTTAACTATTTTTCCTGATTTTTCAGCAGAAAATGTTAATTCTTGTTTTGGCTCGAAGTTTCCATTGGCAACAAAATCTAAATTAACTTCTTCTGTTTTTACGGTAGCCACTTTTACAGAAATACTAGCATTTTTTTCAGCAACAATAGCAATTTTTGCTTCGTTTTCTTCCTTGTTCTTCGTTAAAATATATCCTATTAAAGCTAGAGCAGCAATAATTACAATTCCGATAGTTATGTTTTTTTTCATCTTAGTTATTTAATAATGTTCTTAGTTCTCCTTTTGATTTTATTAGTTTAATTTCTGCTAGTTTGTAATCTAAAATGGCAGCAGTGTAGTTGTTTTGTGCTTCTGTCGAAGCATTTTCAGCATCCAGTAAGTCAGTTAATGATGCTAAACCTTGTAAATAATTATTGTTGATATTTTTAAGGATTTCATCAGCTAATCTCATGTTCTCTTTTTGATTTTCTAGCGTAATGATGCTGTTATCAATTTGAGTTTTAGCATTTTTATAATCTAAATCTAATGATAATTGTGTGTCTTTAATATCTTCTTGAATTGTTCTTAGTTCCACATCAGCTTGTCTTACTTTAGCTCTGGTTCCAAAACCCGTAAAAAGAGGTACTCTTAAATTTAATCCTATACTGGAGAAATCAGACCAGTAAACCCCATCTGAAGGTTTTGCAAACCAAGGCATTTGTGGTCCCTGACCAATATAGTTGTAATTTGCAGAAAGAGAAAGTGTAGGATAGTAACCCGCAATTACTGATTTTTTTTGCAATACCAATAATTCTTCTTGTTTTTTCAAGATTAAGTATTCCGTTCTGTTAGCCACATTTGGAGTTTCTGAAAAAGCAGCTGGTGTAACTTCAAATTCCGATGCTGGAATATTGATTTCAGCATCAATAGACATTCCCATGTAAAATTTCAAAGCATTTTCTTGTAATTGTACTGAATTGATAACTTGTTGTCTTTGGGTATTGATGTTCGATAGATTTACAGTCATTCTATCTAAGTCAATTTTTTTAGCTAATCCGTTGTCAAATTGACCTTTAACAATATCACGAACCTTAGTAGTTGTTTTTAAATTACTTTCGGCTAATGCTAATTTTTGACGTAAAACATAAACTTGGTAGTAATTGTTGGCTACTCTTTCAATAACTTGTTCCTCAGTTAATTGATTGTTAATTTGGTAAAACTCGCGTGTCGTTCTTGCTGCTTTCAAGCCCGTAAAAACCGATTGGTCAAACAAAGCTTGTGTTAAAGAAACTCCAGCCGTAGAAGTCCATTTTTGTCCTAACGGCGCTAAAAGTGTAGTTCCAGGAGCACCAAAAAAATCTCCTGGTAAAGCATTTAGTTGTAAAATAGGATTGTAAGTCAAATTTCCATTTGCAGAAATTTGTGGTAAAGCTCTTGAGCGAACTTCCTGAATTTGGTATTCGCTGTTTTCAATTTGTAATAGTGCTTTTTTAGCTTCGGCTTTGTTCTCTAATGCATATTTTATGGCATCCTTGAGTGTCAGCGTTGTTTTTTCTTGTGCATTTGTAATCGTTACAAATGATAGAATAGTTAGTATTAGTAATTGCTTCATTATTTAGTTATATTAAGTAAATTTTTCTCTAATTCAATAACCCCCTCAGGCGTAGCCATGGCTCTGGTATGATATTCTAAGGCTTCAAGTTCTAATTGATAGGCTTCTCTTTCTGATTGTGTGTTCTCGTTAATGTTGAAAATTAAATAGTAATAAAACTTTACATAGGCTTCAACATTCAGGTCTTTTCGATACAAATTTTGAGCAATTCCTTTTTCAATGTTTTGTCTGAAACAAAATTCACATTCTTCAATTTGAAACTTTAAAGCATTTCGATAAATTTCAGGATAATGTTTTTTTAATTGAAATATAGGTGAAGTATCTGAAGATTTAAACATCTCACCAAACATGCGTCTAATTTCAAAATTTTCTTCAATTGCATTGTAGTTTTTTGAAATTGCATCATTTATAAGTTCATGAACTTTTGTGTGAATTAAATGTACACTCTCTTCAATTAGTATCTCTTTGTTGCAAAAATATTTGTAAATAGTTTTTTTAGAGATGCACATTTCGCCCGCTATGTCATCCATAGTGATACTTTTAAAACCTAGTTTTAAAAACATTTCGCCTGCTTTAGATATAATCTTCTCTTTCATTTTATTTTTAATTCTGTTATTATAATTTCCAATGATTAAATGCTAAATTCCACATTAGCCACCAGTTTTATGTCTTGTCCTGTTGATAATCCGTTGTTAGTGTTATAAGAATTTGATGCAAGTCCAAAATCGTTTCTATTAATATCGGCTGTGAGTTCAAAAGATACTTTTTTCTCGCCATCTAAATAATCTGTTTCTATCAATTCTACATCCAGTTCTACAGTTTTAGTGATGTTTTTGATGGTTAAATCTCCTTTCAGAAAATTGATGTTTTTGTTGATTTTTTGAAAAGAAGTCGATTTGAAACTGATTGTAGGATATTGGTTGACATCAAAAAAATCATTCAGTTTTAAATAGTTGCTAAACTGTTCTAGTTTTGATTCTCTGTTTTTAACGTCTAATGAAAATGCGATGGTTGCATCTTCAATTTCATTGTTGTTAAAATGAGCATATCCTTGAAAACTATTGAAATTCCCTCCTAAATAAGCAATTATTGAATGTCTCATTCTGATTAAAACATCAGATTGGTTTGAATTAACGCTCCATTTTGTTTTCATAATTCTTTTAGTATTTGTAACGACCAATCTGTTTTTGTTTGAAAGGCTTTATTTTAAGCGCCTCCGAATTTAATTGTTAAATTCTGGTGCAAATATAGAACGGAAACTTTAAACACCAAAATAGTTTCCGTTGTTTTTTTTAATAATTTAACATTTCATTGATAAACGAAGTTTGTAATCCAGTGTGAATGCTGTAAATTAGCCCGAAAATTATTTTTATGCACGCCGTAAGTCAGTACCAAGAGTTTTTAGCCGAATACCTGGAGTCGAAATTAGAAGTTAAAGAACCAAGAAATTTATACGAACCTATACATTATATATTAGATCTTGGAGGAAAGAGAATTCGTCCTGTTTTAACACTAATGAGTGCTGAGATTTTTGGTACTTCCTATAAGAAAGCTTTGTCGGCAGCATTAGCTGTAGAGGTCTTTCATAATTTTTCTTTAGTTCATGATGATATTATGGATGACGCGCCTTTACGAAGAGGAAGTGTTACCGTGCATGAAAAATGGGACACGAATACGGCTATCTTATCTGGTGATGCAATGCTGATTTTAGCATACCAACATTTCGAATATTACAAACCTGTTATTTTTAGAAAATTAGCCAAGTTGTTTAGTAGGACAGCTTTACAGGTTTGTGAAGGTCAGCAAATGGATGTGGATTTTGAAGTTCGTCAGGATGTGACCATTCCGGAATACATGAAAATGATTGAATACAAAACGGCAGTTTTGGTTGCAGCAGCTATGAAAATGGGTGCAATTATTGCCGAAACTCCTAAAAAAAATGGAAACTTGATCTATGATTTTGGCTTAAATTTAGGATTAGCATTTCAACTGCAAGACGATTATTTAGATGCTTTTGGTGATCCAAAAACTTTTGGAAAACAATTAGGCGGAGACATTATAGAGAATAAAAAAACGTATTTGTACTTAAAAGCAATTGAGTTTGCCAGTGAATCAGATAAACAAAAATTAACCGATTTGTTTTCGACTCAATTGGAAGATAACTCAGCTAAAATTACTGATGTAAAAGAAATTTTCATCAATTCTGGCTCTGCTACTGCTATACAAAAAGCAATTGAAGAATACACTTTTAAGGCTTTTGAAACTTTAGAAAAAATGAGTATTGGCGATAAAAAGAAACAAATTCTTCGCTCTTTTGGAGAGAATTTAATGGGAAGAAAAGTTTAATTTCTGGTGCATAAAAGAGCTTATTATGGATGCTATATTCTTTAAAGACAAAAAGCAGAACACAAATATACCGCTGTTTTTTGCTATTGGCTTTCCTTTTTTTACTCTTTTGGCTTTAGGAATAGATAGTGTTTATTTCGCAATAACTTATTTTGACGGAAGACAAATCACCAATTTTTTAGCAATAACTTATTTCTCTTTTTTCTTTTGGTTTGCTAATTCTTACCTCAGAAAATTAATGTTTGTAATGGTTTTTCTATCTTATATAGGAGAATTGATTTTTTGCAATCTACTAGGAATGTATCATTATAGGACGGCGGTTATTCCATTTTATGTTCCTTTTGGTCACGCCATTGTTTATGCTTCGGGCTATGTTTTTGCAAATACTGAATGGGCGCTTCAAAATGATAGAATCCTAAAAAAATATTTTGCTATTGGTTTTTCACTACTCTTTTTGTCTGTCGGTATTTTTTTGAATGACATTTTTTCGTTGATTTCTGGAGTTCTTTTCTTCCTGCTATTAAAAAAGAAAAAATGGGAGAACTTGTATTATTTTATAGCACTGTGCGTTATATTTATTGAATTAGCAGGGACATATTTCCAGTGTTGGAAATGGATTCCGAAAATTTTTGGATCAATTCCAACGGTTAATCCGCCTATGGGAGCTGTTTTTTACTATGCTGGAGGAGATGTTCTTTTGGTGAAAATTGTAGCGCTTTGGCAAAATAAAAAATTAAAACAAATAATACCTTCTTAAATGAATTTCATCACGCCAACATCAACCGATTTATTGCTTTCTGAGGCCGAAAGTGAAAACTTGTATCTTAAATTAATTGAGCAAATCAATAAGGATTTTAATTTGGCAAATGAGGGCATTGATTTTCCAATGAGTATTTCTCCTGATGAATTAAAAATCCAATTGCACGAGAAAGTCTATCGATTGATTCAGTATAAATTTGCTGAATATTTGAATCTGCTTTATGTTATCGATGTTTCCGAAGAGGAAATCAAGAAACTAGATGGATCGGATTTGGTTATTTTAGCAGAACAAGTTGCTTTTTTAATTCTAAAAAGAGAATGGCAAAAAGTGTGGTTTAGGAATAATTTTAAATAAGTTGCTGAGAAGCTAAGATACTGAGGTGGTAAGATTTGTTTTTGAATCTTGTGTTTTTTTTATTTCTTCTTTTAGTTCTTGAATATCAGAACGACTTTTTTCTCCTAAAACATATTTTAGTTCTTCAAAATCTATCTTCTTTTTTATGTAATATTCAATTAGAATAGGTTTTGTTTTTTGAAAATCATTAGAATTTATTAGTTCGAAAAAGATCTTAATAGGAGCTTTTGATTTGAGAAAAATAACTAAATAATTGTTGGTTCCGTTTGAGAGAGCTGGGCCGACATTTCCTCTAGTGTAATTAATCAGTTTTCCAATGTAATCATCGTTTGAAATCTTAATGGAATTGATTTCGTATAATGAATATTGTTTGTTATCTATAATTATAAATTCTTTTTCAAAAACTAATTCTCCTTCTAGAATTCCTCTGAGTGGCTCTATTTCAGTAAGACTTTTGAGTTTTAAGAAAATTCCGGCTATCATTACAATTACTGCAAGCCATAGGAAAGTAAGGTCGACGAGGTTGAGTAATTTTCCGAAGATATAAGAGAATCCTATAATTGAGAATAATACACAATAATATATTTTGTTGATACTCCAGTAAAATTTTTTAGATTTTTTGAAAATTGCAAATTTATTCATGATTTTTCTTTGAACAATATCATTGTATGTTGGTTTTTAATCTTAGAAACTTAGCTTCTCAGAAACTTAGCAACTTCCTCAAAAATAAAACCGTACAAAAGGCATAAATGCATCGCTGTAAGCACTTTTGTTGTCATCATGTAAAACATTGTAACGAGCACCAATAGTTACATTTCCATTGCGGTAACCAGCTCCTAAAAATAAACCAGTATTCCAAAAGTCATTGCTAAAATCATTGTTGCCTATTCCTTTTACATTTACTCTCAATTGTTCCAGTTCTGCCGAAAGTTGAATTTCAGGAATGGGATTGAATAAGGTAATTAAGCTTCCTCCATATAAATTAGAATTGTATGAATTTCTCACTTTGACATAGGTGTATTGCGCGCCTAAACCTACGGCGAAATATTGGTTCACATTATAGATAGCACTTGGGGCAACCGAAATGTCGGTGAAACCAGAACCCAAACTTAATCCTAATCCTCCTCCAAATTGTACATTTTGCCAAAAATTACTACTGGATTCAAAGGTAGAATTCTGGTTTTGAGCCGATAATTGGAAAGAAAAAAATACGAATAAGGCAATCAATGTTAAATTTGAAAAGCCTACGGCATGTTTTTTTGTCATAAGTAGTAAGGTATTTAACATTTTAATAGTTAAAAGTGTTTTAATTTAAAGGTAAATTTAGTTGATTATTGTACTTTTGCCAAACTATTTTAACAAAAAGTATATTCACTAACATTATGGATAGGTTTTCATTTTTAAATGCAGCGCATACCGAATTTTTCGCTCAATTATACGATCAATATTTAGAAAATCCAGATAGCGTAGAGCCTAGCTGGAGAAGTTTTTTTCAAGGTTTCGATTTTGGAATGGAAACGTATAATGACGAAAATCCAATTCAATACAATAGAGAAGTAGCTCCAGTTTCTTCAGTAGCTTCAGCTCCAGTAGATAATAGTAAAATATCAGAACAGCTTCACAAAGAATTCAATGTTGTGAAATTGATTGACGGATACCGAACTAGAGGACATTTGTTTACAAAAACAAACCCTGTTAGAGAGCGTAGAACTTTTTCTCCAAATTTAGATTTAGAAAACTTTGGTCTTTCTTCAGCTGATTTGAATACTACATTTGATGCCGCAAAAATATTAGGTTTACAACCTTGTTCTTTGTCTCAAATTATCAATCACTTAACTACAGTTTACTGTCAGCATATTGGTATCGAATACATGTATATTCGTAGGCTGGAAATTGTGGAGTGGATTCAACAACGATTGAATATCAATGAAAATCGCCCTACTTTTTCTGCTGATGAGAAAAAGGGAATTTTGAATAAATTAAATCAAGCGGTTTCTTTCGAGAACTTCTTGCATACTAAATATGTAGGTCAAAAACGTTTTTCTCTTGAAGGAGGAGAAACTATTATTCCAGCTTTAGACGCTTTAATTGAAAGAGCTGCCGAAAAGGGAGTGGAGCAATTCGTAATGGGAATGGCTCACCGTGGTCGTTTGAACGTTTTGGCTAATATTTTTGGTAAATCTACTCAGGATATTTTCTCTGAATTTGACGGAAAAGATTACGATAAAGAATATTTTGACGGTGACGTAAAATACCACTTAGGACTTACTGCTGATAAAATTACCAAATCAGGTAAAAAAATCAATATCAATTTAGCTCCAAATCCTTCGCACTTAGAAACTGTAGGTGCAGTTATCGAGGGAATTACAAGAGCAAAACAAGATAAATATTTCCCAGATGATTTTTCTAAAGTTTTACCTATCGCCGTTCACGGAGATGCTGCTATTGCAGGACAAGGTATTCTTTATGAAATTATCCAAATGGCTCAATTAGACGGGTACAAAACAGGAGGAACCATTCATATTGTAATTAATAACCAAGTTGGTTTTACAACTAACTACTTAGATGCACGTTCTTCTACTTATTGTACAGACGTTGCTAAAGTAACGTTGTCTCCAGTATTGCACGTAAACGCTGATGATGCAGAATCTGTAGTTCATGCAATGCAATTTGCATTGGATTTCAGAATGCAATTTGGACGTGACGTATTTATTGACTTATTAGGATATAGAAAATATGGCCACAACGAAGGTGATGAACCTCGTTTTACACAACCATTATTGTATAAATTAATTGCTAAGCATCAAAATCCAAGAGATCTATATGCTGAAAAATTATTATCTGAAGGTGTAATCGATGCAAATTTGGTTAAAACTTTAGAAAAAGAATACAAAGACGATTTAGATCAAAATTTAGAAGCTTCTCGTAAAAAAGATTTGACTATCATTACGCCATTTATGCAAAATGAATGGAATGGTTTTAAACAGGTTTCTAATGATATTATGTTGCAAAAAGTAAATACTACGGTTGAAAAATCAACTTTAGATTCTATTATTGCAACAGTTTCAACTTTACCATCAGACAAAAAATTCATTAACAAAATCAATAAGATTGTTACTGATAGAAAAACAGGATACGATAACAATACTATCGATTGGGGAACTGCTGAAACATTAGCTTACGGTTCGCTTTTGACAGAAGGATATGATATTCGTATTTCAGGTCAGGATGTAGAGCGTGGAACTTTCTCGCACCGTCATGCTGTGGTAAAAGTAGAAGATTCTGAAGAAGAAGTGGTTTTGTTGAACAACATCGAAAACAAAAAAGGAAACTTCCACATCTTTAACTCTTTCTTATCAGAATACGGAGTATTAGGATTTGATTACGGTTATGCTTTAGCGAATCCAAATGCTTTAACCATTTGGGAAGCACAATTTGGAGATTTCTCTAACGGAGCTCAAATTATGATTGACCAATACATCTCTTGTGGAGAAGACAAATGGAACAATCAAAACGGATTAGTAATGTTGTTGCCACACGGTTACGAAGGTCAAGGTGCCGAGCACTCTTCGGCACGTATGGAGCGTTACTTGCAATTATGTGCACGTCACAATATGTATGTTGCTGATTGTACAACACCAGCTAACTTCTTTCACTTGTTGAGAAGACAAATGAAAACAAGTTTCCGTAAACCATTAGTAGTTTTTTCTCCAAAAAGTTTGTTGCGTGATCCAAGATGCGTTTCAACAGTTGAAGAATTGGCAAGTGGAGAATTCCAGGAAACTATTGATGATACAACGGTAAACAAAGCCGATGTAAAAACATTAGTTTTTGTTACAGGTAAATTCTATTACGATATTGTTGCCGAAAGAGAAAACAACGGAAGAAATGATGTTGCAGTTGTTCGTATCGAACAATTATTCCCTTTGCCAGTTGAACAATTAAAAGCAATTATTGCTCAATATCCAAATGCAGATGATTATGTTTGGGCACAAGAAGAGCCTAAAAACATGGGAGCTTACAGCTTTATGTTAATGAATTTCGATCTTGTAAAATGGAGATTGGCTTCTCTAAAAGCCTATTCAGCTCCTGCAGCAGGAAGTTATACAAGAGCAAAACGCCGTCATGCAGATGCCATCAGAATGGTATTTGATAAAAATTTATTTAGATAGTCATTGCGAGGAGTTGCGAGGTACGTGGCAAAGTAATCTCATTAAAGTATTTTTTTTTCAGAAGCTATTTCCTGCTGTCCGCTGTATCTTTTTTCTTTTTAAAGAAAAAAGAAAAAGGATGCCGCTACCATTAGGGCTAGATTTAAATATAAAGAATAACGATTCATAATTAAAAAATAAAATTCATAATTTAAAATATAAGGACATGATTTTAGAAATGAAAGTTCCATCACCAGGGGAATCTATTAAAGAAGTTGAAATCGCCACTTGGTTAGTAAAAGATGGGGATTATGTTGAAAAAGATCAAGCTATTGCTGAGGTAGATTCAGACAAAGCTACATTAGAATTGCCTGCTGAAGCAAGTGGTATTATTACCCTAAAAGCAGAAGAAGGTGATGCAGTAGCAGTAGGAGCAGTAGTTTGTCATATTGACACTGCAGCAGCTAAGCCATCAGGTTCAGCTCCAGCAGACGAAGCCCCTGCAGCGGCTCCAAAAGCTGAAGCACCAGCTAAAACAGAATCAACTGAAGCTAAAGCAGCACCAGCGGCTCCGGCAGCGCCAGCAGCTACTTATGCAACTGGAACACCATCTCCAGCAGCTAAAAAAATATTAGATGAAAAAAATATCGAGCCTGCTTCAGTTACTGGAACTGGAAAAGGTGGAAGAATAACTAAAGATGATGCGGTAAATGCAGTGCCATCAATGGGAACTCCTACAGGAGGTAACCGTGGTTCTGAGCGTACTAAATTGTCTATGTTGCGTCGTAAAGTAGCAGAACGTTTAGTTGCTGCTAAAAATGAAACAGCCATGTTGACTACTTTTAATGAAGTAAACATGACGCCAATTAATACTTTGCGTAATGAATACAAAGATGCATTCAAAGCAAAACACGGTGGTGTAGGTTTAGGATATATGTCATTCTTTACAAAAGCGGTAACAAGAGCTTTAGAATTATATCCTGACGTAAACTCTATGATGGACGGTGATTATAAAGTAGCTTATGATTTTGCTGATATCTCTATCGCAGTTTCTGGACCAAAAGGATTAATGGTTCCTGTAGTTCGTAATGCTGAAAATTTAACTTTCCGTGGAATTGAAGCTGAAATCAAAAGATTAGCTATCAAAGCTCGTGATGGTCAAATTACTGTTGATGATATGACAGGTGGAACTTTTACAATCACTAATGGTGGTGTATTTGGTTCTATGTTGTCTACACCAATTATCAACCCTCCTCAATCAGGAATTTTAGGAATGCACAACATTATTGAGCGTCCAATTGCTGTAAACGGTAAGGTTGAAATTCACCCAATGATGTATGTGGCTCTTTCTTATGACCACAGAATTATCGATGGTCGTGAGTCTGTTGGTTTCTTAGTTGCTGTAAAAGAAGCTTTAGAGAATCCAGTAGAATTGCTTTGCGGTGGAAACCCTAAAAAAGCATTTGAATTGTAAAAAAGAAAATTCAAAATATTTAAAATCCCAAATTCCAATTTTTTCAGGAGTTTGGGATTTTCTTTTTATATTCGAAAAATATATTATGCGTAAAACACCCCGCCCTACGGGCACCCCTCTTAAAAAGAGGGGAAGTTTAGCGTGTATTAGGAATGTCTCTTTTTAAGAATGTTGGATTTCCCTTGGTAGCGTTGAGCAGAAGGTTGGAAATATAAGAAAAGAAGAAAATTGTAATCTTTATTTGTAATGCAATTTTTTAAAAATGATGGATTTCCCCTCCTCAGGAGGGGTGCCTGTAGGGCGGGGTGGTTACTATACATAAAACAAGAAATAAGCCTGATTATGAAACCTGAAATTCTTACTTATATTCATGAGAGACCCATTTATAGGAGAAGTATCGGATTATTGCCGTGCAATAAAGCATTAAATGGCAGAGCCAAAGCTTTGCGAAAAGCAGGAGTTTTGTCGGAAGTTATTTTTTGGAGACAAGTACGAAATAATACTTTTTGGTCAGTTGATTTTGACCGGCAGAGAATTATAGGTAGTTTTATCGTTGATTTTTATGTAAAATCTCTTGGTTTGATTATAGAAGTTGATGGCTCGAGTCATGATGATAAACAGGAATATGACTTTATGAGAGAGGAGTTTTTAAATAATTTAGGACTAGCTGTTTACAGGATTTCTGATTTTAGAGTGAAACATGATTTAAATAATGTGATGAAAGAATTAGAGAATTATATTATTGAGAAATTTGGTTAATTATTATAAAACGATATAAATAGAAAATTATGAAAATCAAATTGTTATTACTCACTGTGGTTTTTGGCTTAGGTTCTGTATTTGCCAATCCGCCAGCTAAAAAACGGATTTTAGTTTATACTAAAAACGGAAAAGGCTATGTGCATAAAAATATTCCTTTTAGTGTGGAAGCCTGGAAGAAAATTGGCGAAGCAAATAAACTGATTGTTGATGTTTCAGATGATCCGGCAGTAATGAATACCGAAAATCTGGCAAAATATAGTTGTCTGGTTTTTTCGAATACCTGTAATGCTATTTTTGATACTGAAGAACAGAAACAAGCATTGGTAGATTACATTCATGCTGGTGGTGCTTTTGTAGGCATTCACAGTGCTTCTGATTCTGAGAAATCCTGGCCTTGGTTTGCAACAATGGTGGGTGGGAGATTTAAAAGACATCCTGCTTTTCAATCTTTCGAAATAAAAGTGATTGATAAAAATCATCCTTCGACTTCGATGCTTGGCGAAACTTGGACAAAAGAAGATGAATGTTATTATATGAATGAATTCAACCCGAATATTCAGGTGCTTTTAGCTGCCGATATGCGAACGGTAAAAGACAGTGAAAAAGAAGTTTATCCAGGACGTACTTTTGGCGATTATTTGCCATTGGCATGGTGTCATGAGTTTGAAGGTGGTAGGGTATTTTATACCGCTTTAGGACATGACAGTAAGGATTATGTTGATCCTGTGTTTATAGAGCATCTCACAGGAGGACTTTTGTGGGCTTTAGGCGAAAATTCCAAAGTGTCCCATTCGAAGAAAAAATCCAGAAAATAAATAACAAAGCCTTCTTTTGATTAAAAAAAGAAGGCTTCGTTTTTATAGTTTTATACTTTCTATAATAGAAGTTTTATTTTCATCGGTTATGATACCGCCTTTAGTTATTTGACCTCCTTGAAGGAAATAATAAGAATTGGATAATTCGAGTGCGAAACCTACAAATTGCTCTACTAAAAGTACTGAAACGTTCAGTTCTGAGGTAACTTTCTTTAGTATTCTACCTATTTCCTGAACAACATTAGGTTGAATACCTTCGGCAGGTTCGTCTAATATTATCATTTTTGGATCTATCACAAGCATTCTTGCAATGGCTAATTGCTGTTGTTGACCACCACTGAGCATTCCGCCTTTTCGTTTGTTAATTCCTTTTAAATCTGGAAAATAATCATAACCTATTTCTAGTGCTTTTTTTAAGTTCATTTTTCGAACTTCGCAACCTAGTAATAAATTTTCTTCTACAGTTAGATATGGAAAAATCATTCGCCCCTGAGGAACGTAGCCAATTCCTAACTGGGATATGGTTTCTGAATCCAGCTTAGAGATGTCTTTTCCATCAAAAATAATTTCACCATTAGAAGAAGGCAACAAACCCATAATGGATTTCAAAAGAGTGGTTTTACCCGCTCCGTTGCTTCCTATTATTGAGCAAATTTCGTTTTTAGGTACCTTAATGTTGATATCGTGAATGGCTGCGGTTTCGTCTGAATATCCTGCGGTCAAATTTTTTATTTCTAACATTTTTTTTAAATTATAATGGTGAGAATAGTTGGGATGATGACAGATGCAATCTATTTTTGTCTTCCCAGATAAATTTCAATCACCTGTTGGTTGTTTACAATTTGGTCAAAAGTACCTCGGTCAATAATCATTCCTTCGTGCATAACAAGAACAGAGGTCGAAAAATTGCTCACAAATTTCATGTCGTGTTCTACCACAAAAACAGTCCGTTCTTCGGCAATTTGGGTCAGTAATTCCCCGGTTTTGTCTCTTTCGTTAGGAGACATTCCTGCAATGGGTTCATCGACTAATAATAGTTCGGGTTGATTGATGATAGACATTGCGATTTCTAACCATTGTTTTTGTCCGTGTGACAAAGAGCCGCTAATGGCATATTTGAATCCTAACAGGTTTAATTTCTGAAGTGTTTCATCTATAATGGCTTCTTGCTCTCCTGTGATTTTGTAATTGAAGAGGTACCAGATAGTTGATTTTCCAGAAATTAATGCCAATTTCATATTCTCATACACGGTTTGAGTATTGAAAATAGTTGGGTTTTGAAATTTTCGACTAATACCTTGATGAACAATTTTTTCGGGTTTGTTATTTTGAATCTGAATATCGCCTTTGTAAATAATTTTCCCTTTTGATGTTTTTACTCTACCGCAAATAGCGTCCAAAATAGTGGTTTTTCCTGCTCCATTAGGACCAATTATAAATTGAACGCCCTTAGCTGGAAAATCGATATTGATATTGTTTAATGCTTTATAGCCATCAAAATTGACTTCAACATCATACATACCTATAATTGGGTCAACAAGTCTGTGTAGTTTCTTATTCATTTTGTGCTTTATTAAATGTTTTTTGGAACCATTTTTTTTCCATCAAGCTTCCTACAATTCCTTTTGGAACTATTATGGTTGCAGCTATAAATAGGAAACCATAAAAATACCACCAGTATTCAGGCATGGATTCTGAAAAACTAGTTTTAGCATAATTAATTACTAATGCTCCAACAATAGGGCCTAATAAAGTGGCTCTTCCGCCGATGGCTACCCAAATAACAAATTCGGTTGACATTAAAATACTCATTATAGAAGGAGAAATAATTCCAACAATTGGTACAAATAAAGCGCCAGCTACACCCGCAATTGCTGCCGAAGTAGCAAGCGTAAGTATTTTGAAAGAATCGGTCTGGTATCCTAAAAAGCGAAGTCTTGTTTCTCTGTCTCTAATGGCTCTAATGATAACTCCGCCATGTGTATTTAGCATGAATTTTACAATAAAATAAACCACAATCAAAACTAATACAGCAATTAGGTAGAGTATTTTAATTAAAGTTGGATCGCTTAATGTGTAGCCAAATAACCCATCAAAACCAGTGATTCCGTTAGAGCCTCCAGTAAAACCTTGTTGTCCTACAAAAAGGATAGACATAATTAAGGTTATGGCTTGACTTATAATGGTAAAATAAACTCCTTTTGTTCCGGATTTGAAAAGAGGAATACCCACAAGTAAAGCCAGTGCTACAGGTAATATAATTACCATTGCTAAGGCAAAAGGAAGGTACTGGAACGGTTTCCAAAACCAAGGAAGTGTTTCTATTCCTGACCATTCCATAAAATCAGGTAAGGGTTGTGATTGTAGTTTCAAGTACATGGCCATGGAATATCCACCAAGGGCAAAATAAACACCGTGTCCTAGACTTAAAATGCCGCTATATCCCCATAATAAATTGATAGAAATTGCTACAATAGAAAAAACTATGAATTTGCTCAATAATGAAAGACGGAAATCAGATAATACAAAAATGGGAATTATTACCAGTAATGCAATTAGTAAAATGGCTATTATTTTTTGTTTCATTTTTTATAATTCAAAAGATTAATCAATGGTACGATCCTTCATAGGTGATAGTCCTTGAGGTTTGTACTGAAGGGTAATAAGTACTAAACATAAAATAATCACTTTGGCCATACTCGAAGTAGTAAAGTTTTCGATAAAAGGACTGCTGATTCCAATTAATAAAGCACCTAAAATAGATCCTCTTAAGCCTCCAATTCCTCCTAAAATTACCACTAAAAAGGTGTCAATAATATAATTTTGTCCTGTTGATGGTCCGATGGAACCTAGCATGGAAATACAAATCCCTGCAATTCCTGCAAGACCACAACCGAATGAAAAGGTAAATGAATCGGCTTTTTTGGTATTGATACCAATGCAAGCTGCCATAGAACGGTTTTGCATTACAGATTGAAGAATCCTCCCTTTAGGTGTTTTGTACATAAAATAATAAACAAAAAGGCAAACCAAAACCGAAATTAAAATAATGAAAATTCGGTTGAAGGGTAAAGTAATAGCTTCGGTTATTTTCCAGCCTTCATTTAGAATTTTAGGCATTGGTGCATTAACATTATTCGATCCAAAAATATTTCTTGCTACCTGTTGTAGAATTAAACTAACTCCCCAAGTGGCTAAAATACTGTCTAAAGGTCGGGCGTATAATCGTTTTATAATGAATTTTTCGACCAGAAAACCAATTCCGAATGAGAGTATAAACGAAAGGAAAAAGGCTATTATTAAAGTAAACCATGTTCCTTCGCTTCCCAATACTAAACTTACAATGTAGCTGCTATAACAGCCAATCATTATAAACTCACCATGGGCAAAATTGATGACTCCCATCATCCCAAAAACAATACTCAATCCAATTGCTGTAAGTAAAAGAATAGAACTGATACTTAATCCGTTAAATAAAAATGGTAGAAATTCTCCCATGACTTTTTTTGTATAAAAGCAAACAGATTACATGAATTAATAAGACTCATGCAATCCATAAGCTGAAAATTAATTTTTAAAATAAAGTAACACCAAGTAATCCTGTCATTGTATGATTAATTGGGCTGGCAACTGCACCAGCACTTGCTTTAATGCTGTAGTTTTCAGTAATTTTTATTGGCTTACTTATATTTACTCCAATTTCATTAAATCCTGAACTTTTAGCATCAGCAACAGATTGATCTGTCCACTGCCAAAAAGTATCTCCTTCATCACTGTTTAATGCAAAACCATAAGAAACATAAGGACTAACAGTTATATTGTTTTCAAAGCTAATGTCGTAGGAAGCTTTGAAATAAGAAGAAAGACGTTGAGAATCATCAGCATTTCTGTCTCTTCCTGCTACAATTGTAGATAGAAATAAATTCAGGTTTGTTTTAGGAATAGTGTAGGCTAATGACAAATCAAAGAAATGTCTCGTTCCATCTCCATAATTAAAATAGTCGGATTGCGAATGATCTCCATAAGCTGCATAAGCAGGAGAAGCGGTGTAATCACTATAGTTGTATATGTCCCAAAGAGCAATACTTAGTCCAAATTTAGTGGTATAGGAAACATACAAATCGACGTCTTTCCAAATTCCAGCCAAGCCATATCCGTTCCAGGTACCTACTTCTAAGCCTTTGTATTTAAAACTAGCTTGAGCAGCTATAATTGGGTCTGGACCCACAGCATAACCTCTCCAGTACCATTGGTTGTGAATTGAGGCAGTTAAATTAAATTCTCCTTTATCTTGTGCAAAAAATACTGTAGTAGATAATATGGCAACGAGTGTTAATAAAATTTTCTTCATAAATGACTTTTTCAATTGATTTTAAATGGCTTCTTTTATTGAATGTTACCTGGAGCAATCACTTTTTTGTTAGTAGCGATACTTGGAAAAGGATCGGCTTTAATCATCTCTGGAGATTGGTACAGGATGTCAAATTGTCCTTTGTCATTGGCTTTACCAATCATGAAGTTTTTGATAGTATGGTTTGTAACGGGATCAATTGAAACTTTTCCTTCTGGAGCTTCAAAACTAACTCCGCCAATTGCTTTTTGTACATCAGCTGGTTCAAATGAGTTGGCTTTTTTTACTGCTTCAGCCCAAAGGTAAACTCCAAAATAAGCTGCTTCAATTGGGTCATCAGTAACTTTATCCGCACCGTATTTAGCTTGGTATGCTTTGATAAATTTTTCGTTGGCTTCGCCTTTCATGCTCATAAAATAATTCCAGGCAGTTAATTGGTCTTTCATAATATCAATTCCAATACCTTTTAATTCAACTTCGGCAATAGAGAACGACATACAAGTTACAGCAGGAGCAACTAATCCGTTAGATTTCATTTGTTTAAAGAAACCAATGTTACTGTCTCCGTTTATTGTGTTTAAAACAGCATCGGCACCAGAACTTTTTATTTTTTGAACAATAGAAGTAAAGTCTGTATGTCCTAGTGGTGCATATTCTTCGCCTACTATTTCATATCCTTCTTGTTTTAATTTGGCTTTGATAATTTTGTTAGCTGTTCTTGGGAATACATAATCTGAACCTACTAAGAAGAATTTTTTCTTTCCTTCTTTAATCATATAATCCACAGCAGGAAGGATTTGTTGGTTAGGAGCAGCTCCAGTATAGATTACATTTTTAGAAGCTTCCATTCCTTCATATTGCACAGGGTAGAACAATAAGTTATTTTTAGATTCAAAAACAGGTAAAACTGCTTTTCTACTTGATGAAGTCCAACAGCCAAAAACTGCTTTTACATTATCCTGATCGATTAATTTAGTTGCTTTTTCGGTAAATGTTGGCCAGTCCGAAGCGCCGTCTTCTATAATAGGTTCGATTTTTTTTCCTAAAATACCTCCTGCGGCATTGATTTCTTCAATAGCTAATAAGGTTGCGTTTTTACAATCCGTTTCAGAAATTGCCATTGTTCCAGATAAGGAATGCAGGATACCTACTTTTACGGATTCTGCGTCGTCTTTATTTTCGGTTGATGTGCTTTTTTTACATGATGCAAGTAGTGCTACGGTTGTAAGTGCTAAAATGATTTTTTTCATAAGGCTTATATTTATTTTTGGTTTCTACTCGAACAAAATTATAATTATTTTAACAATGACCCTCTAAAAAAAAGGGGTTGTGTAGAATAATTATTATATTTTTACTTTAACACCCCTATTTTTTTTGTATTTTCTTTTTGAAATGATTTTTTTAAGAAATAAGTATTTTGGGCTGTTTTATTTAAAATGTTCTGTTGTGGATTCGGATTTCAATGAAAAATAATGATATTTTTGTAGCCTAAGATTAATATACACGCCATGCATCTAAGTCCAAAAGAAATAGAAAAATTGCTCTTGCATACCGCTGGAGAAGTTGCTCATAAAAGAAGAAAAAGAGGTCTGAAATTAAATTATCCAGAAGCAATTGCTCTAATAAGTTCAGAACTTTTAGAAGCAGTGAGAGATGGAAAAACAGTTGCTGAGCTCATGCAATACGGAACTACAATTCTTAGCCGTGAAGATGTTATGGAAGGAGTGCCAGAAATGATACATGATATTCAAATTGAAGCAACTTTTCCTGATGGAACTAAATTAGTAACCGTTCATAATCCAATAAAATGATACCAGGCGAATATATTTTAAAAGAAGAACCAATTCAAATTAATGTTGGTAAGAGGACAGTTGTTATCGAAGTAACTAATACGGGAGATCGTCCTATCCAGATAGGTTCTCATTTTCATTTTTTTGAAGTGAATAAAACGATGAATTTTGATCGAATGAAAACACTTGGAATGCGATTGAACATTGCTTCGGGAACAGCAGTGCGTTTTGAGCCTGGTGAAGAAAAAGAGGTAGAATTGGTCGAGATAAGCGGCGATAAAATTATTTTTGGTTTTAATAATTTGATTGACTCCGATAGTATGGCTTTGGATACAGAAGCAATTCAGGAAAAGTTAAACCATTTTCTAAAACCTTAATTCGATATGAGTATAGAAATTAACAGAATAAAATATGCCAATATGTTTGGTCCAACAGTTGGTGATAAAGTGCGTTTAGCGGACACGGAATTGTTTATCGAAATTGAAAAGGACTTTTCCATATATGGTGAAGAAGCTAAATTTGGTGGCGGTAAAACCATTCGTGATGGAATGGCACAATCTGCCAGAGCAACCAGAGATGAAGGCGTACTTGATTTTGTAATTACCAATGCTATGATTATTGATCATTGGGGAATTGTAAAAGGAGACATTGGTATTAAAGACGGGAAAATTGTTGGAGTAGGAAAAGCTGGAAATCCAGATACGATGGATGGGATTACCGAAAATATGATTATTGGTGCTTCAACCGAAGTACATTCGGGAGCAGGATTGATTGTTACAGCAGGAGGAATAGATACACACATTCATTTTATTTGTCCTCAACAAATAGACCATGCTTTGTACAGCGGAGTTACCACCATGATAGGTGGAGGAACAGGTCCAGCTGATGGAACAAATGCAACAACTGTTACACCAGGAGCCTGGAATATTCAAAAAATGTTAGAAAGTGCCGAAGCTTTTCCAATGAATTTAGGTTTTTTTGGAAAAGGAAACTGTTCGACACTTGCTCCGCTTGTAGAACAAATTGAAGCGGGAGCTTTAGGATTAAAAATTCATGAAGATTGGGGCGCTACACCAGCCACAATTGATGCTTCGTTGAAAATAGCCGATGAATACGATATTCAGGTTGCTATACATACTGATACACTTAATGAAAGTGGTTTTTTAGAAGATACCATTAAAGCCATTGATGGAAGGGTAATTCATACTTTTCATACTGAAGGAGCAGGTGGAGGACATGCTCCCGATATTATCAAAGCAGCCATGTATCCTAATGTTTTGCCTTCCAGTACTAATCCAACGCGTCCATTTACCATCAATACTATTGATGAACATTTAGACATGTTGATGGTTTGTCATCATTTAGACAAATCAGTTCCTGAAGATGTATCTTTTGCTGATTCCAGAATTCGTCCTGAAACAATTGCTGCAGAAGACATTTTGCACGATTTGGGTATTTTTAGTATGATGAGTAGTGATTCTCAGGCTATGGGAAGAGTAAGTGAAGTGATTATCAGAACTTGGCAAACAGCTCATAAAATGAAAATTCAAAGAGGATTTTTACCAGAAGATGAAACGAATAAAAATGATAATTTTAGAGTAAAAAGATACATTGCAAAATACACGATTAACCCTGCTATTTCACACGGAATTTCTAAACATGTAGGCTCTATAGAACCTGGAAAGCTAGCCGATTTAGTTTTATGGAAACCAGCGATGTTTGGTGTAAAACCCGAAATTATTATCAAAGGAGGAATGATTATAGCGGGCAGAATGGGAGATCCAAATGCTTCAATTCCTACACCACAACCCGTAATTTATCGCCCAATGTTTGGGGCTTACGGCAAGGCTTTACACAAAACTTGTGTTACTTTTGTTTCGAAAATTTCGATTGAAAACAAAACAATCGAAAAATACGAATTAAATAAAATCATTCTTCCAGTAGAAAATTGCCGAAATATAGGAAAGAAAGATTTGATTCATAATGATAAAACACCGCTTATTGAAGTCAATCCTGAGAATTATAAAGTAACGGTTGATGGCGAACACATAACGTGCGAACCTTTGAAAGAAGTACCAATGGCACAAAGATATTTTTTATTTTAAATGATTATTACCACTAAAATTCAACCCGAAGTACTCAGTCTTGAACCGAAAACAGAAATTTTAATCGATTTTGAATGGTTTGAGACTAATAAACGCATCCAGCACAAAACTGCGAGAGACGGAAAAAGTTTTCGGATGAAATTCTTGAACGAAAATCCAAATTTAGCACAAGGAGAAATTCTAAGTCAGGAGGAAGATAAAAACTATGTAGTCAATATTCTTCCTTGTGATTGCTTAGTTATTGTTCCCAAAAATAATTTTGAAACAGCTTCTATTTGTTATGAAATAGGAAACAAACATTTGCCTTTGTTTTATGAAGACGAAGCGTTGCTTGTTCCTTTTGAAAAACCACTTTTTCGACAACTTTCAGCAATGGGATTTGAAGTGCATGAACAAAAAAGAGTGTTGTTGACTCCTTTAAGAACTTCTGTGGCGCCACATGGAGAAAGTGGTACTTTGTTCTCTAAAATAATGAATTTAACTCAAAAATAATGAAAAGCTCCTTGTTGCATCTATTGCATCTTTCTGATCCAACTTTGCCTATTGGTGGGTTTTCTCATTCTTATGGTTTGGAAACCTACACCCAAAAAGAAATAGTAAAATCAGTAGAGAGTGTTCAGGTGTTTTTGACTGAAATTTTAACGCATAGCGTTTTGCCTAACGAAGCTTCCTTTATTAGTCTGGTTTACGATGCTTGTGAGCAAAATGACTGGGACAAAATTATTGCTTTGGATACGTTGTGTAATGCCTCGAAATTGCCAAAAGAAATTAGAACCGCTAGTCAGAAACTGGGAATTCGTTTGATGAAAATTTTTAATCCTTTAATCCAAACCCAATTAACCCAAGAGTTAGAATTGGCTTTAAAAAACAAAAGCATTTATGGTCATTATTGTATTTTGTACGCCATTTATGCACACGAATTAAAAATAGAAAAAAAAGAAGCTTTAGAAGGATTTTTCTATAATACAGCCATTGGTTACATTACTAATGCAGTAAAATTAATTCCTTTAAGCCAGGATTCTGGACAAGTGCTGTTGTTTCAATTGTTAACTGTTTTAGAAAATCTGACTCAAAAAGCGTTAGAACCTAATCTTGATTTACTAGGGATGAGTTGTAGCGGATTTGATATCCGGGCAATGGAGCATGAAAATTTATATTCAAGATTGTATATGTCTTAAAAACAAAAAGATGGAAAGAAATTATATAAAAATAGGAGTTGCAGGACCTGTAGGATCAGGAAAAACAGCTTTAATTGAACGATTAACACGAGAATTAGCTTCGAAATATTCGATAGGAGTAATTACCAATGATATTTATACGCAAGAAGATGCCGAATTTTTAACTAAAAACAGTTTGTTGCCTTCTGAGCGAATTATTGGAGTAGAAACCGGCGGTTGTCCTCACACTGCCATTCGGGAAGATGCGAGTATGAATTTAGAAGCAGTTGATGAATTATCGGAACGATTTCCTGATATTGAATTGATTTTTATCGAAAGTGGCGGCGATAATCTTTCGGCTACTTTTAGCCCTGATTTAGCCGATCTGACCATTTTTGTAATTGATGTTGCCGAAGGAGATAAAATTCCAAGAAAAGGCGGTCCAGGCATTACCCGCAGCGATTTGCTGATGATTAACAAAATTGATTTAGCGCCTTATGTCAATGCCGATTTAGGAGTAATGGAACGTGATGCCCGAAAAATGAGAAATGGAAAACCTTTTGTTTTTACTAATTTAATGAAAAAAGAAGGCTTGTATGACGTTATTGGCTGGATCCAGAAATACGCCCTTTTAGAAGAGGTAAACGAACCTAATTTAGTCCGATGATTTCAAGAGTCAGTATAGAGTCGGAAGTAAAAAATGGAATTACCCAGTTGAAATCGGCTTTTTTTAATACTCCTTTTAAAGTGGTAGATATTCGTGAAGATAAAAAAAATCCTTTGTTGGAACTTATTTTGATGAGTTCTTCGCCAGGAGTTTTAGATGAAGACGAATTGTATTTCGATTATACTTTAAATGAAGGAAGTCAACTAGAAATTACAACTCAGTCTTTTCAACGGTTGTTTACCATGGAAAAAAGTGCTTTTCAGGAAACAAAAGTAAGAATCAAAGAAAATGCTTTTTTGTCGTACCTGCCACATCCATGCGTGCCTCATAAAGGCTCTGATTTTAAAAGTAGTAATGCCATTCATTTAGTTGGAAATTCCTCTGTTCTCTGGGGCGAAATTTTTACTTGCGGCAGAAAATTAAAAGACGAAGTTTTCGAATTCAAACAATTTCAGTCGGTAACAAAAATATATAAAGAAGATAAATTAGTGTTCTTTGAAAATTTATATTTAAAACCATCTGAATCTAATCCAATGAATTTAGGACAGTATGAGGGGTTTACGCATCAGTTGAGTTTGGTTTTTTTGAATGATTTATGTGAAATAAAAGGTTTAAAAAAACAGCTGGATTCTTTTTTAAATGATAAAAATTGTGTGTTTGGAATTTCAGAAACACCAACCAATGGATTAGTAGTGAAAATTTTGCATGACAAAGCTGAAAAACTAATGTTGTGGATGAAAGAAATAACTAAAATTATAAAAGAACATGGACTTTAATTTAATTTGTCTCACTGTAATTTCGATAAGTGCATTGCATACATTTAGTGGGCCGGATCATTATTTACCCTTCATTGTTTTATCCCGTTCTAAAAAATGGAGTTTAAAAAAAACAGTGCTTTGGACTTCTTTATGTGGTTTGGCTCATGTATTGAGTTCGGTGATTCTAGGATTGTTGGGAATCTTTTTAGGTTGGACTTTATCTAAAACTTTTGATATCGAATCCATTCGCGGGGGATTTGCTTCCTGGATGTTATTCCTTTTTGGCGTGGGATATGTATTGTATGCACTTTATAACATAAATAGAAATAAAGTTCACAAACATTTTGATACTTCAGACGAAGGCGAAATTTATGTTTTTGAACATCAACACGGGCAAACCGTAGCGCCAAATCAACGCTATAAAGTTACGCCTTGGGTTATGTTTTTTATTTTTGCTTCTGGTCCAAGTGAGCCAATGATTCCATTAATTATTTATCCTGCTATAGATTATTCTTTAGTTGAGGTTGGAATTTTAATTGTAGTTTATACTTTGGCTACTGTTTTAACCATGCTTATCATGGTTTTAATTGGTTTTTTTGGTACAAATTCCATTAATTATAAAGGATTTGAAAAATATATCGAACTCATTAGTGGTTCCATAATTATGATATGCGGTTTCGGAATGATTTGGCTTGGGTGGTAATGTTTTTCAGTTAAAGAAGGCTTTGTTATTTAATTTTCATTGAATGTTACTGAATCAAACAAAGCATAATTTTGTTGGTACGGAATGTGATCTCCTGCAAAGCTTAGGTTTTCAACGCTACATAAAATTTTAAATTTTGTTCTTGAGCCATAATTAAGAACGGTTGAAGTAAAAGCTACATTGTCAATTTTCCAGGTAGCTACATATTTTTTATTTTCGTTTAATGCTAGTTCAAGGGTTAGGTTGTACCAATTTTCTCTTATAAGTTTACTTTGAAAAGAAAATTTCGGATTTCCTTGTGAAGTCATATAAACAATGAGTTCATTTGAAGCAGCATTCAATTTTTTTCGGTCAGCTTGATTGCCATAAGCTATTTCAAAATCAAGTTCGTGATGGTCATTATGGTATAAAAAAGCAGCAATGCAGGTCATGTCTCCTTTGCCCATAGCAGGGGCATAAACTCTCCAAGTATAGCTTCCAGTAGCAAATGCGGTGGTTGATTTTATTTTTACTCTTTCCCACGTATTAGGATTGGTGAAAATATATAGCTTTCCATCTTTAATCGAATAATTAGGTTCGCCAGCTTGAGTGGCATCTTTCCAATCATTCAAATCGTTGAAATTCCAGATTCTTGATTTACTAGTTTTCAGAACATTTTTTTTTGAAGTTGTCGAGGTGTTTTTATTAATTAGACTTTGGCCAGAACAAGAAGACAAAAGTAGGGATAGAGCAAAACAGCTTGCTTTAAGATAGTTTTTTGCCATTTTTTTTGCTCTGTTTTGGTTGCAGTAAATATAGGTAATTATTGTAATAATCGATTATGGCTCTGCCTTTTAACAAAACATCGGCACCAATAATTCCGTCAACGGGTTTTGATTTATAGGCAATCAAAGCTTCATTGACGTGAGATAAATCAAAAATAACCAAATCAAATTCATGATTTTTCCAGGAACCTAATTGTAGTTTGTTTTCGAAAGCCGTTTGTGTCAACATTCCTGTGCCTCCAGCACCCGAAGCTTTGGTTTTAGAATCTTCGGCGTTTAAATTAAATAAGGTAATGTGTTCAAAATCGACGCAGCTATTAGAAGCACCCGTATCTAAAATAAAATTACCCTGAACTCCATTAATTTTGGCTTTGATTAACAAATGTTGGGTTTTGGTAATTTTGAATTTTACTTTTTTATATTTTTCCTTTTTAAGGATTTCGTGTAGGTTTTTCATTTCTAAATCGGATAAGAAGCCAAATTAAAACAATTGCAAATACAATTCCCAAAATAATGTAAGTATAATTTGTTGCGGCTTCATTTTTTTCTAAAGTGCCATAATATACAAAAGCACTCCAGTAATAAGGCGACTTTTTAGTATTGGAAACATTTGGGTTTTTTAAGAAATCTCGTTTGGCGTTGGCATTCGCTTCTAAGTAAGATTGACCATTTTTGATGTTCTGGTAAAAAGAATCCATAAAAACCGAAGTCGTATAGTCATTGACTTTCCATAATGAAAACAATAAATTTTGTGCTCCTGCAAATTGAAATCCGCGAGCAATACTCATGGCTCCTTCTGATTTAAAGAGTTTACCAATGCCCGTTTCGCAAGCACTTAATACAACCAAATCAGGATTGATTTTTAAATTGTATAATTCAGAATACAGGATTTCCTGATCGTAAAATTTTATACTTGCTGGACTAACTATGTCGCCAGCATCAGCGTGAGTGGACAAATGTAAAATGGAGTAATCAGCAGCATTTTTTTTGAAATTATCGAAAGTAGCTTCGGTATTCTCTAAATATTTCCCTTTGAAGTTTTTTTGAATCGAATGCAACTCGTCTTTTGAATAAGTCAATGTGTAAGGCGTATTTTCGAAAACCGGAAAAATTCCTAAAACAGTTTTATCTTTATTTGTCATCCTGAGCTTGTCAAAGGACAAATAAAATTGAGCCGAATTTTGATAACCAATGTTGTAATCATTCAGCAAATAATGCATTTGAGCAAAATTTGTTGTCGAAGATTCTTTTGTGATTAAGGCTTCAAAAGGGAGTAAACAAAGAAGACCGTCTGGAATGATGATGAGGTTTTTGTAATTTGATTTTTGTGGTAAACGCAATACATCATAGGCTACTTTCCCAAAATGATTAAAGTCTTTTATATCATTGGTAATAGAGTTTGAATTATTAAAATAATCAATGAATTGTACTATTTTTGGAATTGCTGTATCAGTTATATTTATTTTGTTTAGACTTATTGTATTATTTCCAATGATAAAATAATATAGATTTTTATTACCCATAAAATACTCAATCATCATGGCTTTGTCTTGTTCTAATTTGGCGAATAAAGCTTTAAAATCGATAGTTTCTTTTTCGGAATCTGTGTTTTCAGTACGTATTTTTTTTAGCGAAAGCATCAATTGATTTTGTTTTTCGATAGCTTCGGTTATTTTGGCGATGTCTGCCAATTCTCCTTTTTGTTGTTCTTTTAAGATAATATTACTCCAGTTTTGCAGCTGTTCGAGATGGAGTTTTTCTTTTCGAGATGCCGTTTTGTTTTTGGATAAATAACTTTTCAAAACACTTGATTTGGTTTGGTCTGCCAATTGAAAAGCAGCTTCTAAATAAGTTTGTTTGTGTTCTTTTTGATATAATAAATCATAAATTGTGATACATTTTTCGGTTCGCATACGTACTCGATTTTGATTGATGATTTTCGAGTTTTCATAAACCATCAAGTTAGCCAGCAATTCTTCAATATGAAAAGCCAAGCGATAGGCTTCTAATGCTTTTTTAGGTTGGTTTTGTTTCGAATAAATTTCGGCTCGTAAATCCAATGCGTCCAATAAACTAGTTTCGGTATATAATGAATTTTGCTCCGGTAAACTGTTTTTCTTGATAGAATAATGAGGAATTAAATGTTTAAAAACAGATTCAATAATGACGGCTGATTCATTTAATTTTTTTTGTTGAAACAATAAAGAAGCTTCTTCGTATTTGAATTTGGCTGTTTTTCGAGGCGAAAGATTTGGAGTTGCGTAGAAATATTCTCTGGCTTTTTCAAAATAAGAATTTGCCAATTCAAAATTTTCTCTTTGACGGTTAAGAGCTGATAGATTTCGATAAGAATTGGATAAAGTTTCAGATTGATTTTTTTCGTTTTTTAGATGTTCGATTGCCAATTCAAATGCATTTTTGGAATTTTCATGAATTTCAGGTCGCATTAAGTTTCCTTTGGAACTTAGTAAATAGTTGTTGCCCAAATTATTCCATAAAATTCCTTTTTGAATGTTGGATAATTTTTCAGTTCGAATGGTTTTTTCGAGTAGATCAATGGCTAAATCAATCTTGCCTGAATTTTGATACACATTCGATAAATTGAGAATAGCGGCTATTTTTTTATCCTGATTTTTTTCTTGGTTAGCAATATAATAATATTGTTTGATGGTGTTTTCGGCGTTGTCATAATCGCCTAGAATGGTGTATAAATTCCCCAAAGGTTTCAGGCAATATTCTACAATATCATAGTTGTTGAGACGGTGTTTTTGATATATTTTCCAGGCTTTTTCATAACTAGCAACTGCCTCCTGAACTTGGTTGAATTGATTTTCATAATAAGCTTTGTTGCAATTTAAAATGACAATTGCCAATAGTTCGTTTTTAGTTTTGGGTTTGGGATTTTTCCAAAATGCTTTTTCGGTACTATTGAGGTTATTTAAATTTTCTGCTGTTGGATTTTCTATAAAAGTATCAACTGCATTGTAGATTTTGTCTTCTTGGATAAGTGGTTTTTGCCCGAAAACAATCAGGGAATAAAATAGAAAAAGATAGCAAAAAAGTTTTTTCATAAAGAGCTATTTCACAAAGATACACAAAGCGTTACACGAAAATTCACAAAGAGATTATTAAAAAAATCGGTGTCAATCCGTTTTATCTGTATCATCTGTGTGCCATAAAACTAAAATTTCCATATCCCATAAACTTGAAAATAATTAAAATTTTCTTTGAAATTCATCACATATCTCACCCCTAAACTCGGACCGATGCGGGCGAATCCTAGTGTTAAATCAAATAGCAATCCTGTTTTTAAATTGGTAAAGGTTTTACTATTGGATACACTATTTTCTGTGGCGTCAAGAATTGGAGAATCTGGTTTTTCTAATTCGAAATATTCAATTTTAGTGTGTTGCTTTTGTTTTTCGGAAGCATTGATGTTTGCTTGAACTCCAGCTCCAATTCCGACGAAATTATTGATGTTGTAACGAAGAAGCAACGGAACCTCATTGTTGAAATTAGAATAACTCTGTGTTGTTGTAGTACGTGTTGCTTGACGAACTCCATTAGCAGTAGTTGTAAAACCAGTGGTAATTGTGGTTGCAGAATTGAAATCATGAACACTATTGATTAATTCGGCTTGCCAATACAAACGATAGGACTTATATGGAGAAATGGTTGCGCCCACAAAATAGCTTCTGGATTTATCTAAATTAGGATAGTAATTATAACCCGCTTTTGCACCAATAGAAATTCCGGGAAGGAATCGGGTAGTGGCGTAATTGGTGATAATAGGTTCATTTTTATCGAAAATAATAGCGGTTCTGCTTCGGGTGTTTACTTTGTGGAAATCTTTGTTGAATTTCAAAGAATACTTTACAAAACCTTTAGTGCTGTCTTTTTCTTTTACATTTTTCTGTTCGCTTCCCGGTAAATAAATGTTTTTGAAGGTAAAGAAGATTTGGTTTTGTTTTATAATGGTGTCCAAACAGCTTATGGTTGGAATTTCATCTTTTGGACAAATGGGACATTCAGGATACATGCCTTCGATTTGAAATGTTTTCTTGTCGAACATATCAGGAATATCGGTTTCTAGACGAATCATTCTTGCTGGTCCTTCGCCGTTGTTTTGAAAACGGGTTTTGAAATTCACTCTTTTAAAACGAACGAATCTATAATTCATAAAACTTCCGTTAGATCCCATTTTGTTAGGATCATGAGAAGTTACAATTTCCATTTCCAAATTTTTTACTTTATGATTTTTATAACTCCTGTTGGGTACATAAATACCACGCATGGTGATGGTAGCGCTGGTGTCTTTTAGCATTTCGGGAGTAGTTTTGAAAGTATAAAAAACATTGCGGGTTTCCTGTGGATTAGCATCGTCAAATTCTAAGATGGAAACATTTTTGAATGTTTTATGTGCTTCGGCCAGAGTGGTTTCTAGGTCTTCTTCGGTAGTAGTATTTTCGTATTTTTTTATTGGAAAGTAAGTATTATTCGAAGCTAAATACGAATTGGATTGATCAATTTCATTCACAGAAACTATTGTATTTTCTTTTACTTCTCTTTCGCCAGCATAGGTTCTAAAATCGGCTAATTCAAAATTATTATCTTTGAATTGTGTTTCGTTGTAAAAAAGATAAATTTTTCCATTCGCAACATAGTTTTCCAGATTTTGATAACTAAGAATGATTTCCATTTCCTGGTCGGGAATGGGGTCACAATTTTTTTGAAGCGCAAAACCGTTTTGGTCAGCAACAGATGCAATTTCGTCAAAGGTTTTATTCGATATTTCGTTGATCACTACTTTTTTTGGTCGGGTAGCGGGAGGTTTTCCGTTGTCGTAATTATTGGTTACCGTTAATCGGGTGTTGTAGGTTCCTTTATTTTTATAGGTATGTTTGGGTTCAGCAGCTTTACTGTAATTTCCGTCTCCAAATTCCCAGAGATAAGAAAAACTAGGTTTTGGAGCACCAGCAATTGGAATTAATGGTGGTGTTTCAGGTTTGTATGAAACTGTGTTTCCATTTTGATTGTAGTTTATTGCGGCTCTTCGGGTAACGGTATCTTTTACTTTTTTTTGAGAGAACAAGAATAAAGAACAAAGAAGAAAGAGAAAAGATAATAGTGGTTTCATAATCAAATTTGGTTTATCTAGTTATAAAAGATACAAGTATAAGCTGTTAATCCTCATTAGGATAACGGTTAAAATCTTTTAAAAGTAGAAAAAAGTGATGAGCAAATCACCACTTTTTTTAGAAATTAAATTTGGAGTTCTTTATTGAATCGCATTGATTGCGGCAATTAATTGGGCTTCGGTCCCTACGGTTGTTTCTGCTAATGTGAAAGTGAAAACATCATTGGCTTGAATGGTTACCCCTTTGATGGCGTATCTCCAGTTTCCGTTCTCTTCGGTTGCAAAAATAATGTGACAAGCTAGGCCTACTGGAATTTGACCGTAATGTTCGCTAAATAAACCTTCGGCTGTGTACGTATCTAGTTGTGCAAGTGCATTTGTTCCTTCACCATCATAAGATAAGTAAATAGCGCTGTTCGTGTTGTCATATCCTTCGGGAGCATCAACTAGGATGACTGTTTTAGGTCTTGGATCGCTGTAGAAACGGTCTACGTTTGTCCAGCCAAAATTTCCAAAACTCACATAATAGTTGTTCCCTTCGGCTTGTACACCGCCTTTTCCATCATTACCATCGGCTTCACGAGCGTTTTCCCAAGCTAAGTTTCCTTCGTCATCGATAATTCCGTTCCATAAAGTCATCGCATTATCAACACCGTCAGTAAGTGATCCAGGTACAAGTAGTGTAATGTTACAAGTTGTTGCTAATTCTACGCCGTTTTGAGTTGCTTTGATAAAAAATTCGCCTCCAGAGATAAGTAAATTTCGTTTTCCATCAGGCATAATTCCCATTGTTGGTTTGTTAGTCACTAACATGTTTCCTTTTTCGAAAATTTCTACATATTCGATTTTTACATCTCCAGTTACAGGATTTCCGTCTTTAGTTAAGCAATTTCCGTTGATGGTAATTTTTACACCATTTTCAGAAGTTAAGGTGGTCGCTCCATCTTCGGTAGCGATGGTAAATTCCTGAGTGATTTTGTCTAAGGCAGCTTTTCTAACATTTGCGAATTCGGCTGCTGTTGCTGGCATTTGTTGGTTGTCATCGTTGTCATTACAACTTACTAATGCCATTGCCGCTAAAAATAAAAGTCCGATAGTTTTAAAATTTTTCATGATTTCTTGATTTTTAATAAGGTTTAAAATGATTTTCTAGGTTTATACTGTTAGATCAATTGGGTTTTAAATTGTTACCCTTAAATTTTAATTTACTTTAAAACCTAATGCTATATAAGGCTGTGCAAAATTAGGAACAGGTCCACCTGTGCCATAAAAATTAGAACTTAGAAAAACTACATTTCCCTGAGTAATAGGGTAAGGAACATCTGTGTAATCTGATTTTCTCAACACATGACCTATTGTTTGGTTTAACATGGTATAACCCGGAAGTATGGTTCTTTTTACGTTAATAATATCTCCTGTGTTTACTATTAAGGGTGTGATGGATTGATAATCCAGTACTGTTTGAGAAAAAGTATGTGTTCCTGTGTATGTTACATTGGTGGTTGTGTTGGTTATTTCCATTGTATAACCTCCTGTATAGGTATTTGGGTTTTGGTAACCTACACTGCAAATTTCACCATTGGCATTAATTTGAAGCGTATATTCATGTGTTTCTAAATCCATCGTTACGTTGTCATCATAAGCATTTGCTAAGGAAAAAGCATTTGTAATTGGAGTAGAAACATAACTAGTGTCACATACGTTGTTTGTAGGGTCGTTGTCATTATCGCAGCTAACAATCGCAATTGCTGCAATACAGAAAAGTAAGATTTTAATTGTTTTCATGATTTCTTGATTTTAATTATAGTTAAAATGATTTTACTTGTTTTATACTGTTATATCAAATGAGGCTTCAAATTGTTACCCTTCAATCTGAATTTATTTCAGATTCTTTCATTTTTTTAGGTGAGTAAACATTTTTCTTCAAAAATATTTCCGTCTTCATCAATGGCAATTAGAATTTCTTTTTTAGGAATATGAGTCAGTGTCAAATAAATCCAGACAATGGACCAAAGCCCGATTGTGATGCAAAAAAGTTGAAGATGCAAAGCATGATTGATGTTTTTTTGTTCTTTTATCAAAACCACATAAGGCAATTTGTCATTGTATTCAGTGATTTTAAAACCGGCTCGAATTTTATTCGAAAGTTTTTTTGAAAAACTATCAATAGTGGTTTTAGAGGGGAATTGTTCCTTTTTCATAACTGCTGAATTTTAAAAATTAAAAAGCTTCAGTTGTATATCCACTTGGTTTTATAATTGTTACCCATGAAATCAATTTTTATTTCAGATTCTTTTTTACATTAGCAGATAAATTTTTTTCTATGTCAAAAAACACGGTGCATCCTGATCAGTATTTTATAGAAGGATTAGCGAATAATAATTCGGTTATAATCCAGTCTATTTATAAAAAGTTTGTCCCAAAAGTGGTTTCTTATATAAGAAATAATTCCGGCGATGAAGATCAGGCTCAGGATGTGGTTCAGGAAATCCTGATTTTGTTGTTCAATCAGGCAAAAGCCAATAAGCTGCAACTAAGTTGTCCTTTTGATGCTTACTTTTTTTTGTTATGCAAAAGAAAATGGCTAAACGAACTGAAAAAAATATCCAATAAAGGGGTAACAATTCCCGATGATTTTACATCTACTAATGAACCCACGGAAGAGTTGGTAGCACAAACCGAAATATTTGAAGAAAAGCAACAACTTTTTGATATGATGTTTCAACGATTAGGCAAAAAATGTCAAGAAGTTTTAAAGTGGAGTTTCACTTTGAAATCAATGGAAGAAGTAGCTGAGAAACTCAATGTAACCTATGGGTATGTTCGAAAGAAAAAATCCTTGTGTACAGGACAACTAGCCCAAAGGATTCAAGAACACAGTAGTTTTAAATCATTAAAAAATTAAGGAGCCATGAACGAGGAGAAATACCTATTATTTGATCAATATCTTCAAGGCGAATTGTTGGATGAAGCCCGATTAGACTTCGAAAAGCAACTTTCTGAAAACTTGGAATTGGCTTCAGAATTCGAGGTTTTTAAGGAAGTCCAAATACAATTAGAAGCTAAATTTGGTTTTGAAACCGATAGAAAAGCCTTTGTAGCCAATCTAAAAACCATTTCGAATCAACATTTTAAAGGAAAACCAAAAGTGATTTCGTTGAAACCTTGGGCATATTTAGTTGCTGCTTCAGTAGTGCTTCTGTTAGGATTGTTTTTGTTTAATCCAAGTTCTAAACCTGGTTTTGAAGAATACAATCAATATGAAAATGCCTATTTTACAGAAAGAAGTGAAAGTGTTGATACTTTAAAACAAGCCGAAACCGCTTTTAATGCTAAGAATTACAAAGCTGCGATTCCACTTTTTGAAGCTATTTTGAAAGAAAATAAAACGGCGGAAATTCAATATTTTTATGGTATTTCTTTATTAGAAAATAACCAAATCAAACAAGCCGAAACGGTGTTTAATGAAATAAAATCAGGAAATTCTATTTACAAAAATAAAGCCATTTATGGTTTGGCTTTAGCCAAATTAAAGCAAAAAGACTATAAAGGGTGCAAAGCAATCCTATTGACAATTCCACCTGATTATGAGGATTACGAAAAGGTTCAGGAATTGTTAGGTAAATTGGATTAAGGTTTGTATCACAAAGATTCGCAGAGCATTTTCACGGAGATTCGCAAAGATTATTTTATTTTTTTGCGCTACTTTGTGTTGCCTTTGCGAATCTTTGCGTAATAGCCTAATTTTGTCTTTTAAAGAAAAAGACTTGGAAACAAAACCCATAATTACCGACACACACACCCATTTATACAGCGAAGAATTTGATCAGGATAGAGACGAAATGATGCAGCGTGCCTTAGCGGCTGGTGTCACTCGTTTTTTTATTCCTGCTATCGATTCGGCTTATACGGCGGCTATGTATGATTTAGAGCAAAAATATCCAGAGCATGTTTTTTTAATGACTGGAGTGCATCCTACACATGTGAAGGATAATTATTTGGACGAATTGCAATTTGTTGAAGACGAATTGAAGAGAAGGAAATTCTATGCTATTGGAGAAATTGGTGTCGATTTATATTGGGACAAAACTCATTTAAAAGAGCAACAATTGGCTTTTAAAAAACAAATCCAATTGGCAAAAGAATACCAATTGCCTATTGTTATCCATTGTCGTGAAGCCTTTGATGCCGTTTTTGAAGTTTTAGAAGAAGAAAAATCAGCCGACTTATTTGGGATTTTTCATTGTTTTTCGGGTACTTATGAGCAAGCTTTACAGGCATTGTCTTATAATATGAAATTGGGAATTGGTGGTGTGGTCACTTTCAAAAATGGAAAAATTGATCAGTTTTTGGATAAAATTGATATAAAACATATTGTTTTAGAAACTGATGCGCCTTATCTTGCTCCAGTTCCTTTTAGAGGAAAAAGAAACGAAAGCAGCTATCTTGTAAATGTAATTAATAAGTTATCACAGATTTACGGTATTTCTGGAGATGAAATAGCCAGAATAACGACTGAAAATTCGAAAGCAATTTTTGGGATTTAAAGTAGAATTCGCTAAAATTTAATATTTTTTTTGTTCATTTGTTTTTCTAATAGTACCAAAATGCAAAAGTTTGACGAGATTCGGCCTTATTATGATTCCGAAATAAATAAAGCCATACAAAAAGTGATTCATCATCCAATGTTAAAGTCATTGATGAATTTTTCTTTTCCTAATGTTGCCGATGAAGTTTGGAAAGAACAATTAATGAAAACGCATTCTATTCGTGATTTCCAATGTAATTTTATTTACCAATCGGTTCAAAAAGTATTAGAAAAAAGCTCAGAAGGCTTGATGACTGCGGGTTTTGAACATTTAGAACCTAACACTCCTTATTTGTTTGTCTCTAATCACAGAGATATTTTATTAGATACCACTTTGCTAAATGCTACTTTGTTTGAGCATGATTTAGTAATGACAGCTTCGGCTATTGGTGACAATTTGGTTAAACAACCTTTTTTGAATGTTTTGGCAAAGTTAAATCGGAATTTCTTGGTGAAACGAGGTTTGTCGCCAAGAGAGATGTTGCAAAGTTCTAAAACATTATCCGAATATATTAGTCAGTTGTTGCAACATGAAAATCGTTCAGTTTGGATTGCACAGCGGGAAGGTAGAACAAAAGATGGTAATGATGCGACTAATCCAGGCGTATTGAAAATGCTCGGAATGGCTTCTGATGAAGCTAATTTGATGGATTATTTCAAAAAAATCAAGATTGTTCCTGTTTCTATTTCGTATGAATACGATCCTACCGATGCTTTAAAAATGCCTCAATTATTGGCGGAAGCCAATAATGAAGTGTATGTAAAAGAGGAAAATGAAGATTTTATGACGATTTTAAGTGGTGCTTTAGGACCTAAAAAACGTATTTTTATTCATATTGGAAAAGTTTTAGATACTGAAATTGATGTTATAAAAACTGAAAACGATAATGTAAATAAGCAAATTCAAGCTTTGGCACAAGCCATAGACGATTCTATTTTGAAAAGTTATAAGCTGTGGCCAACGAATTATATCGCTTATGATATTTTGAATAAATCGGATACCTATTCGCATTTTTATACTGAAGATGAAAAAGCCGTTTTTGTACGTAGATTAGAAAAACGAATTGATGCCGAAAATCCTATTGCACTTCAAGGAATATTGGACATGTATGCTAATCCTGTAGTCAACAAATTGAAATATGCTCATGAACTCAAGGACTAAAATTCTTTTAATTTATACTGGAGGAACTATTGGAATGCGCAAGGATTTTAGTACCGGAGCATTAAAAGCGTTCAATTTTAGTAAATTATTACAAAGAATTCCTGAGTTGAAACAATTGGATTGTGAGATTGAAACTCTTTCGTTTCAGAATCCAATTGATTCATCTAATATGAACCCTTCTTATTGGGCAGAAATTGCTACAATAATCCAGTCAAATTATTCTAGTTTTGATGGTTTTGTAGTGCTTCACGGTTCAGATACGATGTCGTATACGGCTTCGGCTTTGAGTTTTATGCTCGAAAATTTAGCTAAACCAGTTATTTTAACGGGATCACAATTGCCTATTGGTGATTTACGTACGGATGCCAAGGAAAATTTGATTACAGCTATCCAAATAGCATCTCTACAAGAAAACAATAAGGCTGTTATTACTGAAGTTTGCCTTTATTTCGAAAATAAATTATATCGAGGCAATAGAACGACAAAAATTGATTCTGAAAATTTTAATGCTTTTTGTTCTCCAAATTACCCTGCTTTAGTCGAATCAGGTGTGAATTTGATTCCGAGACCAGAATTATTTTTAGTTCGAGGAGAGCAAAAAGAATTAATTGTTCATCAATTATTGGATACAAATGTTATTATCATAAAAATGTTTCCAGGAATGAGCGAAAGCATTTTTATGGCAATTCTTGAAATACCAAGTCTAAAAGGAATTGTTTTAGAAACCTATGGCTCAGGAAATGCCATTACCGAAGATTGGTTTATAAACGCATTGACTAAAGCCATAAAAAAAGGATTGCATATTGTAAATGTAACCCAATGCACGAGTGGAAGTGTCAATATGGGGCAATATGAAACGAGTTCGGCATTGAAGCAAATAGGAGTGATATCTGGAAAAGATAGTACTACCGAAGCGGCAATTGCTAAATTGATGTTCTTGTTGAGTCAAAATATTCCGTCTAAAGATTTTCAAGCGGTGTTTGAAACTCCATTAAGAGGAGAAATGAATAATTAATTGCAATTTGGCTTTTCTAAGTCAGATTTTTTAGTGTTATTTGCAATCCCAATTAGAGAGGTGTCCGAGTGGTTGAAGGAGCTAGCCTGGAAAGCTAGTATGTGGGTAACTGCATCGAGGGTTCGAATCCCTTTCTCTCTGCTGATTTAAAATTTAAATGGTATCAAAACCTCGAAAATACTAATATTTTTGAGGTTTTTTGTTTTTATGTGCCCTCTTAAAAAATGACTATACCTCTAAAATTATTAGATTTCATTATATTTATATAAGTTATTGGAAATTAAGTAAACACCTGATAGACAATTTTAAGAATGGATAATTTTATGAACAACAACAAAGAGTGGGATAAATTTAGACATTTGTTTAAGCGTCAGGAAATTCCAGTAAAGACAATTCTATTAAATGAAGGCGAAATTTCTAAACAAGCGTTCTATATCGAACAGGGGTGTTTAAGAGTGTGCTTCAATAACAATGGAAAGGATATAACATTTCAATTTTTTTTTGAAGGGGAAAGCGTTTCGTCAATTGAAAGTTTCCGAACAAATCAGCCTAGTTTGTTTACAATCGAAAGTATTGAACCTTGTATTATACATTCCATTTCAAAAAGTGATTTTCAAACAATAATTGAAAGTTCAACAGTCATTAAAGAACAAGTTGAAGAGCATACTTTTCAGCGATTAATTTTTTATCAAAAGCTATTTCTTTCGCATATCAAAGACAATCCTGAAAAACGATATTTAGAGCTATTAGAAAATAATCCCAAAATTTTACGTAGAGTGCCTCAGCATTACATTGCTTCATTTTTAGGAATTACTTCTGTCTCATTAAGTCGTATTAGAAACAGGCGCTAATCATTTCTTTACAATTGTTATCGTCAAACCATTTTGAACTGCTGAATTTTGTGTCATAAATTTTAAACAGCACAAAATGAAAGTAGTAATAGTATTTAATCATCCTTATGATGGGAGTTTTTGTAACGCAATTTTGAAATCAGTTACCAATGGACTTACAAAAAGCAACCACGAAATTGACCTTATTCATTTAGACAAGGATAATTTCAATCCAGTAATGACTGCGGGAGATTTAAAAGGTTTTAGAGATAAAAGCCCGATTGATCCAAAAGTAATAGAATACAATGAAAGAATAGAAAATGCCGACCATTTAGTGTTTATATTCCCAATTTGGTGGGAGTTGATGCCAGCAATGACAAAAGGTTTTGTAGATAAAGTTATTTTTCCTGGTGTTGCTTATGATTATACGAACGCAAGCAATACAAGAATGAAACCGTTATGGGGAAATATTAAAGGTGTTACAATGATTACAACAATGAATACACCTAACTATTTGTATTGGTTAATTTTTGGTAATGCTATAAAAAAAGCAATGCTATTAGGGACTTTTTGGAAAATAGGTTTTAAAAACAGAAAGTGGATAAGCTATAATAAGGTAAAGATGGTCTCTCTGCAGAAAAGAATAAATTGGCTTACTAAACTTGAAGATAAATTTGCATCCTTGAAATGATCTTGGTAGTTATCCTATTCTTAAGAAACTTAAACCACCATTAAATTACAACCTCTAATATCCGAATTATCAAAACGTCCCAATACTTCAAAAGAGTTGTTGGGATATTTTTTACCTAAATCTTGTGTGGCAATAAAAGAGCAAGAATTGATGTTGGCCAAATCAATCACGTTGATTCCGCCTGTTTTTCCTTGCGGAATATAAGTCAAGGCATCTTCGGTATCACGAATGAGGATTTGCATCCAGGAAGGACATTCAAATACGCCATTTCCTAACGAATAGGCCTGCGAAAGCAATTCGGTCATGCCATATTCCGAATGGATTGCCGAAACGCCAAAACCATCGCACAATTGTTCGTGTAGTTCTTCGCGAATCATTTCTTTTCGTTTGCCTTTCATACCGCCCGTTTCCATGATGATGGTGTTTTGGAGGTTGAATTTTTCTTTTTCGATTAAATCGAGAAGGGCATAGGTAACGCCAATTAAAATTACATTTTGTCCAGCATTTTCTAATTCGATTAATTTCTTAATCAAATCGTCGTGATTGTGAAGGTAAAAACCACTTTCGGGATGATTGGAAAGTTGAATTAAATCTTCAACCATATAAATTAACGAAGAGCCGTCTCTTTCTAAATAGGATGGAAGCAAGGCTAAAACAACATAATTTTCGATATTGCCATAAAATTCAGAAAACCCTTTTCGATAACTTTCTTCATAAAGTGTTACATCGGTTACAAGATGTTTACTGGTAATTGTACCCGTTGTTCCACTACTACTAAAAATAGTTTGAATGGGGGCAGAATTAGAAACAACCTGATGACTTTTAAAAAACTGAATGGGTAAAAAAGGGATTTGCTGTATCGTTTTTACACGTTGTACATCTGTTTTTAAGAAATCGCAAAATTCTTTATACACTAAATTGTTCTCGTATTGAAAACGGAAAACTTTTAAAGCTATTTTTTCAAATTGCTTTTGACTCGAAATAGTAAATATATCAGTTGCTGTAATCAAGAATTTTTTTGTGCAAAGGTATAAATTATACTAATACTTACGCTGTTTTGGTTCAATCCTTCAATGCCAATTATTGGCAATAAAAAAAGCCTCAAGTGTTAATTGAAGCTTTCTGTCTTATTTCAGGGTTTATGTTTATCGTATGATCAATTTTCGGGTTGCCGAAGCATTGTCTTCATTTATCCTGATGATGTATACACCAGGTATTAGGCTAGAAACATTCAGCTCCTTAGTACTGAGGTGCGTTTGAAGTACTTTTTTTCCTAAAAGATCAAAAATGATGATTTCTTTATCGCTGTCGTTTTTAGTCGAAATGTTTACTATTCGACTACTGTTTACAGGATTAGGATATAAATTCAAACCTTCAATAACAGAAGGATTGTTCGGGTTTACATGCTGTTTCGGTGCCTGAGCACTAATGCTAAAGGAACAGAGAAAAACCATTAAAATGATACTATAAAAGTAGTTTTTTTTCATTAGCTTGATTTTGAGTAGTAAAGATAAAGAAAATATTCCAAATAGTATGCCAAAAAAAATGCCCTCCTGTAAAAGGAAGGCATTTTTTGAATATTATGCTTTTATTACAAACCTTTTGTCCATCCTTGAGTCCAAGCTGGAACTCCTGAACCATTTCCTGCTCCAGTAGCAGTAGTAGATTCTGTGAAAACATTAGCAACATCAACTGCTGTTCCAGCTGTATTTGTTCCTTTTGATTTAGTTGTTACTTCTTCAAACTTCACGTTAGTTGCTAATAAATCACTTCCAGCATATCCAACGCTTTCGTCGTGTTGCACGTCAAAACCAGTTTTCCAACCTTTTAATACAACATTGTCAAATTTACCTTTTGTACCTACTCTTAATTTGAAAGCTTGAGATTCTGAACTTGTGTCATTTGTTCCTGCTCCAATTAAAGTAAGGTTTTTGATGTTAGGGAAAGAGATTGGAGAAGCTAGGTGATTGTTAGAATTGTTATCTGCTTCGATACCTCTGTTACCAGCGTTTGTTCTAATTCCGTACCAGTTTTCACCATTTCCATTCCATCCTTCAGTCCAGTCAAATAAATCATCACCAACTGACGTAGCATCTTTGTTAGAAACTACTAAGTGTTTTGCATCAACAGTTCCACCAAACCACTCAAATCCATCATCAGAGCCTTCGTAAACTTGAACATAATCTACTGTTGTTCCTTTACCAACACCAAATAATGAAAGTCCGTTGAATTCTTTATCAGAGTTGTAAGAGTAACCAGAATATTCAATTCTTAAATATTTGATTGATCCAGAGTTGTCGTTAGCTTCAGACCCACCGTATGCTAACTCAGAAACTTCAGCAGTAGCTGTATTTCCTTTGTTGATTGGTGCTTTTCCGCAAAGTACTAATCCTCCCCAAGCTGCAGGGCTTTTAACTTCAGCAGTCATGATAACTGGGGTTGTAGCTGTTCCTTGAACATCGATTTTTCCACCTTGAGCAACTGCAATATATCTTACAGCTTCAAATTGGTTAGCTCCTAATGCGGTCGCTTCGATGATAACTCCAGGTTTGATTGTAAGTGTTGCAGTGTTTTTAACTATTAATTTCCCTGTTAGTTTGTAAGTTCCAGATTCTAAGATTACTTCTCCACTGTTGATTTCTCCTTGTAGATTTTCTCTAACTACTACGAAATCTGATGTTGGCTCTTCATTTTTGTTGTCATCGTTTGAACAAGACGTAGTAAGTGTTACAAGAGATAAAGCCGCTAAACCTAAAATTGTTGAGATTGTTTTTTTCATTACTTTTTTAATTTGTTTGTTTTACGCAAAGATTAGAACTTATGACTGATTAGATGTTAAGTTGCTGTAATGTATTTGTTATATGTTTTTTACCTAAATGTTAAGGAATTATAACCAAATAATTTTGGGTCTATTTTAGAACTGGTAACTCATTCCTAATCCAAAAGTGATTCCTTTTTTATAGTCGAAAACCAAAACGTCTCCACCAGCATTTTCCTGAACTCTTTTGAATTCTGGATTTAAAAGGTTTCTCGCTCCAAAGTCAATCCCGAAGCTTTTGTTAAGTTTTGTTTTGAAAACCAGATCTAAAGATCCCATAGCTTTATCAACTAAATTTCCTTTTTGTTCATTTCCAATAGCAAAAAGTTTGTCAGAATAATGATTGTAAGCTAAGGTTGCCATAATTCCAGAGTCGTTTCTGAAGTTTTTAGTGTATGATAAATCAGCATTTAAAATCATATCAGAAGCTCCTGTAAAACCTGAACTGTTATCAGTTGTGTTAATGTTTAGTCTGCCCTCTGTTTCTTCTCTAACTTTTTCAGCATCAATATCCTGATGTGTTTTCATGAAAGAAGCATTAAATCCAAAAGAAAGTTTGTTAGTGTATTCTCCTTCTATTTCAAAAATATTTTTTCTAGTCTCCAACTCAACTCCGTAAGCATAGCCACTATCTCCAATATTTACAAAAGAAATGTCATTTGAAGAAGAAGCGACAACAATTTGATTAATTGGGTCTAAGATATATTTTCCAAAAGCAGTTACAGATAATAACTCATCACTTTTTGGAAACATTTCCCATTTCAGGTCAAGATTATAATTTTGTGAAGGGTACAAATATGGATTACCAATTTCAGATTGCATTACATCTTCATAAATAAACAAAGCACGTTCTTTAAATTGTGGTAGTGTATAGGTTTTACTAGATGCTAAACGAAGATTTTGCTTTTCGTTCAATTCATACTTCAAGACAAGACTTGGTAAAAATTCGTTTCTGTCAAATGTATTTGTTCCTCCTGCTGCATCAAGTTGTGTTCTCCAGTTAACTGTTTGAGATATCTTTTCATATCTTAAACCTAACATAGAGCTTAACTTGTCGGATAATTTATATTCTATGTTACCAAACCCTGAATGTATATCCTGATCTCCACCATAAGTTTGAGGTGTCATTCCAGCAAAAGCTGCAATTGAGAATAGGCCTTCATTATAATTTTGCTGATTAAAAAAGTCGTCTAAATTGTTTGGATTTACACTTGTGTTTTGACCAGTCTGGCTTGCGTTGAAATTAAACTGAATAGCTTCAAATTCACGTTTTTTAAACCTACCGTTGTAACCTACAACTATTTTTCCTTTTGAATCACCATTTTCATTATCTCCTAGTTTGTAAGTTAGAGCAAGGTTAGCTGCTATTTCGTCTTCTGTAAGATCTTGGAAATACCTTTGGTTGTCAGTAGTGGTTCTTTGAGCAATTGTGTAAATGTCGGTTGTTGGGTTATAGAACATTTTATTTTGGGTTCTATCTGGCATATCGCCTTTTACAGTGTTATATGAAAGCCCCCAGTCAAGATCAATTTTATCAGTTATTTTGTCATTTCCTAAAAGCTGATTAATGAAAACTGAATTTTGTGTAAACGTACCTCTTTGAACTTGAAGGCTAGCATCTGCATTATCAAAATCACGATCACTTCCAAAATAAGTGTCTCTAGTTTGTTCAGATGAATTAACGAACAAAAAGTTGTATCCAATTTTATGGTTTTTGTTCAGACGATAATTAGCATTGAACATACCGGTAGTGTTGGTGTTGTAAGAATATTTTTCTTGTTGAAAAGATTTTAATGATGCACCCTGAGCATTGATGCTTTGAGTTAGCCCTTCTCTAAATTCGTAACCATTGTTAAAACTAGCAGTAGCAAACAGGCTTAGTTTTCCTTCCTCGCCAATGTTGAAACTTTTTCCTGCTTTCAGGCTAAAGTTTCCTCCAAAAGGAGTTTGTTTTTCAGGATTTAAGCTGTTTTCAAAATTGTATCCTGTTAGTGGATTTTTAGGAACTCCATAAGAAACAAAACCTAATTTGCTTGGGCCTTGTTGCAATAAAAAATTATCATTTTTTTGTACTGCATTGGTGTTAATTTTAGAACCTAATGAAATTTCGAACATACCTTCTCCACGGTAATCTTTAGATACGATATCTACATTTCCTCCTGCAAAATCGCCATACATCCTTGAACCATAAACTTTGTCAATTGAAATGTACTCAACAATGTCAGTTGAAAAAAGATCAAGAGCAATATTCTTTTTTTGTGGATCATTAGATGGAATGGGCAATCCGTTCATCGAAGTAGAATTATAACGGTCACCAAGTCCTCTTACATAAACGTTGTTACTTCCTTCTTGTTTTGAAACGCCCGATGTTTTGGCTACAGCCGCAGCTACATCACCAACACCTTTTCTTGAAAGTTCCTGCGCACCAATATTTTGCTTAATTTCAACTGCATTTTTTTGTTCTAATAATAATGCAGTCTCTTTTTGTCTATTAAACGTAGATTTTATAACTACATCTTCCAGTGCATAGGCTCCAGATGATAATTCCTGATTGATGACCAGTTTAGCTCCTTCTGTTACTTTTACAGAGATTTCCTTTGGTTCGTAGCCTACAAATGTGTATTGAATAATATAATTTCCTGGGGTGATACTAATAGAGTATTTTCCATCAATATCTGTAGTAGCATTGATTTTAGTTCCTTTTACAAAAACATTAGCAAAGGGTAATGTTTCATTGTTAGAATCTTTGTCCGTTATTAATCCTGATATCGTACCTTTACTCTGAGCAAAGCTAAGTGTTGTAATAAAAAGTGTTAGAATAAATAATCTAAGTTTCATAATTGATTAAATTTTTTGCAAAGAAATGCTAGCTTTGTAAAGTTGGTGTTAATCAGTTGTTACGATTATGTTGCTGTAGTATTACCAAATTGTTATCTCTTTAAATTACGGTTAACACGAGTTTTATGCTGTTTTTTTATTGTTACATTTACAACGCAAAAGAAAATTTGCTAGATTATGAAAAAGAAAAATACAAAGATTTTACTGGTTGATGATGAACCGGATATTTTAGAAATTGTTGGTTATAACTTAGCTCAGGAAGGGTATCAAATTGTTACTGCTTCTAACGGTAGAGAGGCAATAGCCAAAGCCAAAAAAGAATTGCCAGACTTGATTATTATGGATGTAATGATGCCTGAAATGGACGGCATGGAAGCTTGTGAAAACATTAGAAACATTCCTGAATTGAGCAACGTAATTATAACATTCTTGACAGCAAGAAGCGAAGACTATTCTCAGGTAGCAGGGTTTGATGTGGGAGCAGATGATTATATTACAAAACCAATTAAGCCAAAGTTATTAGTAAGTAAGGTAAAAGCTTTGTTACGAAGATTAAAAGAAACAAGCGAGCAAGATAGCGAAACGTTAAATGTAGGTGGAATCGAAATCAATCGTGAAGAATACAAGATTATAAAAGACAATATCGAGATTGCTTTGCCTAGAAAAGAATTTGAATTGTTTTATCTATTGGCTTCAAAACCTGGAAAAGTATTTAAAAGAGACGAGATTTTAGATAAAGTTTGGGGGAATGAAGTAGTTGTAGGTGGAAGAACCATCGATGTGCATATTAGAAAACTTCGTGAGAAAATAGGAGATGATCTTTTTAAAACTATAAAAGGAGTAGGGTATAAGTTTGAAGTGTAATATTGGTTTTTAAACCATATAAGTCATATAAGTTTATCTGATGTTATGTTAGGCTTTTCTTTTTATAAGAGAAGTTCATATAAGAGATTGTCTAAATTAAACATTCTATTTCAGTAGGAATAACAATTTAAGGTAATGAGATTTTCTTTTGTTCTTATGCTTATACGCTCTTATTTTTAAAATCATATTTTTGTAAATAACCAAAGACCAAAAACTTATCTGACTTATATAGTTAAAAAAAGATAGGGTTGTTGTTATTTAAGAATAAAGACGAATAAATGAAAATTAGTTTTAAAAAAACATACAAGTTTGCCATAAAGTCGGCATTTTACATCAGTATTTTTTCTACAGCTTTTGTTGTTTTTTTGGCAATGGTTATTTTTAATGCCAATACTAAAAACTTAGTGCTTTTTGGTATCGCTTTTGTTTTTGCTATTTATCTCTTCTCGTTTTTAGTGTTACAATACCGTGTAGAACGTTTTATTTACAGAAGAGTAAAAAAAATCTACGACGATGTTTCTTTGTTAGAATCCAGTACACTTATCAATCAGCCCATTACTACAGATATGGAAACTTTAACCAGAGAGGTTAAAAAGTTTGCTACTGATAAGAAATTGGAAATTGAAATGTTGCAAGTTCGTGAAGAATACCGAAGAGAGTTTCTAGGAAATATTTCGCATGAATTAAAAACCCCGCTTTTTACGGTTCAGGGTTATATTTCTACATTGCTGGATGGAGCAATGGAAGATAAGAATATTCGAAAAAAATATTTAAAACGTGCCGATAAAGGTGTAGAGCGTTTAATATATATAGTAGAAGATTTGGATATGATTACCAAATTAGAATCGGGCGATTTGAATTTAGAAATCACAGAATTTGATATTGTAGAATTGATTCGGAATATTTTTGAACTATTAGAAATGAAAGCGGATAAGAAAAAAATCACTTTGACATTCGAAAATGAATACATTCGTCCCAATTTTGTAAAAGCCGATAAAGATAGAATTCAGCAAGTAATTGAAAACCTAATTGTCAACTCCATTAAGTACGGTAAAAAAGACGGAACTACTGAAGTGGCTGTTGTAGGTTTAACCAAGGAAAAAGTATTGGTTCGAATAAGTGATGATGGCGAAGGAATTGAAAAACAAAACATACCAAGGCTTTTTGAACGTTTTTATCGTGTGAATAAAAGTGGTTCTCGATCTGAAGGTGGTTCTGGATTAGGATTAGCCATTGTAAAACATATTATTGAAGCGCACAAAGAGAAAATATATGTAGAAAGTGAATATGGTATTGGTTCAGAGTTTTCATTTACTATCGAAAGAGCAAAGAAGAAAAAAGAAATTATTACTGAGGAATAAATAGATTTTCTATTAAATATAAAGTCAAAGGGCAGAGTTGTTAATTCAATTCTGCCTTTTTTTTGTGCCAAAAATTAAAGAAAGTTTTATTTTTCTAATGTTAAGTTAATGTTAACAGAAAAAAGTTTCTTAGGTCTTGTTATTATTGACTTTTAGGTTCTGGTGTGTTGGTTTTCTGACAACGTAAAGATGCTAATGTGAACAAATGTTTACGTTATAGTGTCTTTATGATAACTCAGGCTTAATATCTGAAAAGAAGTTTAACATTAATTTTGCGCAAAAATAATATAATATTGATTTTTAGTTAAAATGAGAAAATTTTTATTTACAGGTTTACTACTTGTTTCGTGTTTGATGAATGCTCAAGACGTTAAAAAAGAGGAAATTAAAAGAGAAGTAGTTCGTATTTTAGATTCTATTAATTCAGTTAATAAAGAAAAAGAAAAAGAGCAGGAGGAATTAGTTGCTACTGAGAAATTAGAAAAAACGGAGAAAAAAGAACGTTGGTATGATAATATTGGAATTAGAGGTTATGTGCAAGTAAGATACAATGGATTGTTGTCTTCAAATGATAAAGTAGCTTGTGAGCAATGTGATAAATCCTGGGGAACCACTTCAACAGATCCAGATGCAAAAGCAAATAATGGACTTTTTCTAAGACGTACTCGTATTGTGTTTTCAGGACAAATTCACCCGAATGTATATCTTTATATTCAACCTGATTTTGCTAGTTCTCCTGTTTCTGGGGCGAATCATTTTGTGCAATTAAGAGATGCTTATTTTGATTTGTCATTCGATAAAAAAAGAGAGTTTAGAGTTCGTTTAGGACAAAGTAAAGTGCCTTTTGGTTTTGAAAACATGCAATCAAGTCAAAACCGACTAACATTAGATCGTAATGATGCTTTGAATAGTGCTGTTGTAAATGAACGTGATTTAGGAGCTTTTTTTTACTGGGCACCAGCTGCGGTTAGAGAGCGTTTTACGATGTTAATCAGAGACGGTTACAAAGGTTCTGGAGATTACGGCGTGTTTGCTTTTGGAGCGTACAATGGACAAACAGCTAATAAATCAGAGGCTAATAGAAACCTGCATGTTGTAACTCGTTTTAGTTATCCTTTTGTTGTTGGAAACCAAATTATCGAGCCAGGAATTCAGGCTTACACTGGAAGATGGGCTTTTACAAATGAACTTTCTACTGGGGTTACTACTGCTAATAAACAAAATACATTAGATCAACGTGTGGCTGCTTCTTTTATTATGTATCCAAGACCGTTTGGGATTCAGGTAGAGTACAATGTAGGTAAAGGACCTCGTTACAACAAAACAACTAATACAGTTGATGTGTCTGACTTAGAAGGTGGGTATGTAACTTTAAATTATAAAATTGATTTGCCTAAAAATAAATTATTATATCCTTTTGCTAAATTCCAATATTATGATGGAGGAAAAAAGCATGAAAAAGATGCTAGAAGTTATGTAGTAAGAGATTACGAATTAGGTTTTGAATGGCAGCCTTTTAAAGCATTTGAATTAGTGGCAGAATGGGTAATTGCTGATAGAACTTTTGAAGATAGTGCGCTACCAGACAACAGACAAAGAGGGAATTTATTGCGATTGCAAGCACAGTTTAATTTTTAATAAAGTAGCTGTAAATCAAATGATTAAATAATATTTTTAATTATATATAAACATTACATAATGCGGGATTAACGTTGAGATAACATTAGAGAAATACATTTGTACAAAATTAAATTAAATCATAAAAATGAATAAAGTTAAATTGTTTTTGATTTTACCTTTAATAGGTATGTTGAGTTGTGGTAAGGCTAAAACAGATGAAAAAGGTTCTGAAGATAAAGCAGCAGCTGTTTCGGTAACCATAAAAGGGAGTGATACTGTTTTGCCATTGGCACAAAAAGAAGCTGAAGATTTGATGAAATCAGATGCAACTATCAGTATTACAGTTGTAGGTGGAGGATCAGGAGTAGGAGTTACTGCTCTAATTGATGGAACTACTGATATTGCAATGGCTTCAAGAGATTTAAAGACAGAAGAAAAATTAAAATTTTCTGAAAATAAAAAAGAGATTGAACAAGTTGTAATTGCTTTTGATGCTCTAACAGTAATTGTTAATCCAGCTAACGGAGTTTCTAAATTAACTCGTGAGCAATTAGAAAAGATTTTTACTGGAGAAATTAAAAACTGGAAAGAAGTAGGGGGAGCTGATGCAAAAATCGTAGCTTATTCAAGAGAATCTTCTTCAGGAACTTATGAGTTTTTTAAAGAAGAAGTAATGGGCAATAAAAACTATGCAACTGATGTGTTGAGTTTACCAGCTACAGGAGCTATTGTTCAGGCTGTTGGTCAAACTAAAGGCGCAATTGGTTACATTGGTTTAGCTTATGAAACTAAAGAAGTAAAAGAGTTAGCTGTTTCTTATGATCAAGGTAAAACTTTTATTGAGCCATCAGTAGAAAGTGCTAAAGATAAAACGTATCCAATTTCAAGACCATTGTTTTATATGTATGATAAAACAAATGCAACAAAAGTAAAATCGGTAATTGATTATGCGCTATCGGATGCAGGACAAAAAACAGTTTCTGATATTGGTTATATTCCATTAAAATAATCCTGTTTTATATATAGTATTTAAGAAAAGGTTATCGTGTTTGATAACCTTTTTTTATACCATTTTTTAATTACAAACATTGCCTTAACATTAAGTTAACCCAATCATAATAACTACAGAACATTCAATCTTGAGGACTGATGTAGTTTTGCGAAAATTAAAACATACTGATTTGAAAACAAATTTGAAACAGCTAAAAGAGAAAATCATAGAGACTATTTTGATGCTAAGTGGTGCAGCTACAAGTATTACGGTAATCTTGATTGTCTTTTTTCTATTTATTGAAGGAGCTGGAGTTTTTAGCAGAAAACCTATTGATGACGGTTATTTGTTAGCAGTTAATGCTACTAACAATGTAAAGACGCTTCATCCTTCCCAAATTAAAGATATTTTTGATAAAAAAATAACTAATTGGAATCAGTTAGGAGGAGAAGATAGCCCCATTGTATTGTTTAGGACCAGTGATATTACGGACTATTATACCGAAGAAGAATTAGGACCTAATTTTGAATATTTCCCAGATAAAATCAATGAATTAATCCAGAAACAACCTGGGATAATTGCTTTTTTTTCAGACAAATACAAGTCGGATAAATTTGTTGGAAAAGAGTTAGATATTGACAAAATTAAGGTTTGGGAATTTTTGTCTGGCGAAGAATGGTTTCCTACCGCACAACCCATCGCTCAAATGGGAGTGAAGCCTTTAATCTATGGAACTTTGTGGGTAAGCTTTGGTGCTATTTTATTGGCTTTGCCTATTGGATTGGCAGCAGCAATTTATCTTAGCGAAATTGCCAAGAAAAGAACCCGCAGTTTATTAAAACCTTTAATCGAATTGTTAGCTGGAATTCCATCAGTAGTGTATGGTTTTTTTGGATTAGTAGTTATTGTTCCTTTAATACAAAGTACTTTTAATTTGCCTGTGGGCGAAACGGCATTGGCAGGAAGTGTGGTTTTAGCCATCATGGCTTTGCCAACTATTATTACCATTTCAGAAGATGCGATGCGCAATACACCTCGCGCTATGAAAGAAGCTAGTTTGGCTTTAGGCGCATCCAAGTGGCAAACTATTTATAAAGTAGTAATGCCTTATTCCGCTTCGGGAATTACTGCGGGAGCTATTTTAGGAATTGGTAGAGCTATTGGAGAAACCATGGCGGTTTTAATGGTTACTGGAAATGCTGCTGTAATTCCGCACACTCTTTTAGCACCAGTACGAACCATTCCTGCAACCATTGCAGCTGAATTGGGTGAAGCACCAAACGGAGGTTTGCATTACGAAGCTTTATTTGCATTAGGTTGTATTTTATTCTTAATCACATTTGGGATTAATATGTTAGTGGAATTAGTCACTAACAAACAATCACACAAAAAACATTAACAATGAATTCTGAAAAAAAATTAGCACGAAAAAAGAAAATCAATCAGCAAATTGCTTTTGGAATTTTTACGGCAATAAGTTATGCTATTGTAGCTCTTTTATTTGTTATATTAGCTTTTATAGTTATAAAAGGAATTGGAGTAATAAGTTGGGAATTTATTAGTGCGATGCCAAGTAACGGAATGACCGAAGGCGGAATTTTCCCGGCTATTGTCGGTACGCTTTGTTTGGTTTTTGCCAGTATGATTTTTGCATTTCCAGTGGGCGTTTTAGCCGCTATTTATATGAATGAATATGTAAAAGACGGTTGGGCAAAAAAGATTATCAAGCAAATGACCAATAATCTTGCGGGAGTTCCATCCATTGTTTTTGGATTATTTGGAATGTCTTTGTTTGTAAATAAACTGGGTTTTGGCGATTCGATTTTAGCGGGTGGATTAACATTAGGTTTGCTTGTCCTTCCTGTTGTTATTAGAACTACCGAAGAATCTTTGAAGGCAGTAGATTCGACTTTTAGACAAGCGAGTTTAGGTTTAGGAGCATCGAAATGGCAAACCACAAGCAAAGTAGTTTTACCAATCGCTTTTCCTAATATAATTACTGGTTTGATTCTTTCTATCGGAAGGGTTTCTGGTGAAACGGCTCCTATTTTATTTACTGTAGCGGCTTATTTTCTGCCAAAATTGCCTTCGTCTATCTTTGATCAGGCTATGGCTTTGCCGTATCATTTATATGTAATTGCAACCAGTGGAACCAATATTGAAAAGTCCAGAGCAATGGCTTATGGAACCGCACTTATTTTAATTATAATTGTATTAATTTCTAATTTATTAGCGAATGCACTTCGTAAATATTACGGAAAAAAAGTAAAAATGAATTAACATGCATAAAATAGAATCCAGAAACGTAAACTTTTTTTACGGAGAAACTCAAGCCTTACACGATATTTCTTTGTCGATGAAGGAAAACACTGTTACGGCACTTATTGGTCCTTCAGGATGTGGAAAGTCTACTTACTTGCGTTTGCTGAATCGAATGAATGATTTGATTGATAATACCCGAATGGAAGGAACTATTCTAATCGATCAAAATGATATTTATCTTAAAAATACGAATGTAGATGATTTGAGAAAGAATGTGGGAATGGTGTTCCAAAAACCAAATCCATTTCCAAAAACTATCTATGAAAATGTGGCTTACGGTTTAAGAGTCAATGGAATTGAGGATAAAAATGTTATTGAAGAAAGAGTTGTAACCTCAATTGAGCAAGTGGCGCTTTGGGATGAGGTAAAAGATAAGTTAAAAAAATCAGCATTTGAACTTTCTGGCGGACAACAACAGCGTTTGTGTATTGCCCGTGCATTGGCCATTCAACCTTCTATTTTATTAATGGATGAGCCTACTTCGGCATTAGATCCTATTTCAACTTCAAAAATAGAGGAATTGATACACGAATTGAAAAATAAATATACTATTGTTATTGTAACTCATAATATGCAACAAGCTGCACGTGTAAGTGATAATACGGCTTTTTTCTATATGGGAAAATTGATTGAATGTGATAAGACAAAAACAATTTTTACAAAACCAGCAATACAGCAAACGGAGGATTATATAACAGGAAGATTTGGTTGATATTTGTTCCTACTTTATAATCGGATAACTTTAAAATTAAAAAAATGGCATCACACTTCGAAATAGAATTGGATAAACTTAAAAACGTAATTGTCAAGATAGGTACTCTTGCCGAAAATCAATTAATTGAGGCGGTAAAAGCATTGCTTTCTGAGCCTATGGCTGAGAAAAAAGAGGTTAAGAAAAACGAAGAAAAAATCGATAAATTAGATGTAAAAATAGATGAAATTTGTCAAACTATTTTTGCTTTACAGCAACCTGTAGCTTCTGATTTGCGATTTATCATGGCTTCGATGCAAATTAGTAATGAAATTGAAAGAATAGGGGATTTAGCTATTAGTGTGATTAAAAATTCAAAAAATATTAAGGATAAACACGATTTGATTGTGAAATTTAATGTGGCTGAATTGGCGAAGCAAGTAGAAGAAATTACAAAAAAAATGAACCAATGTTTTTTAGATAGAAGCGAAACGACTATTGGAGAGATTTTTGTTTTAAATAATAGTATCAAAAAAGGAACTGATGATACCATTCATAATTTAATGAACGAAATGAAGTCTAACTCAAAGGCAGTGGTTTCAGGAATGAATTTAGTGATGGTTTTGAAACACCTGGAACGAATTTCAGAACATTGTACTAATATTGCAGAGCATGTTCATTTTATGATTAAAGCTAAGATCATCAAACACGAAAAGTTTGACGATAAACAGTAATAACAACATTATTTAATTCGTAAAAAAAGCTAGGTTTTTAAATAACAAAAGAACCTGGTTTTTTTATGGAATAGCGTGTAATTTTTTTCGATATTTTCAGGAATTAGTTTAATTGTCTACACCAACTGATTTATTGAATAAACCAATGAGTTCTACAATATTTTTGATATTTAACTTATTGAAAATTTTGTTTTTATGTGTGCTAACAGTCGTGAGTTGGATGCTTAATTTATTCGCGATTTCAATATTCCCATCTCCTTGGACTAATAACTCCGAAATTTCTCTTTCTCTTTTAGATAGTTTATCTAATGGATTGATGCTTTGTTTGTTTGTGGAAGCTTTTACCAGTTCTTTAATAATATCCGGAGTTAGATAATTGCCTGTTTTTAAAATAGTATCTACAGCACCAGTTAACTTTTTTTTGTCACTTAATTTATTCAGATAACCATTGGCACCCGCAATGATATAAGGACAGGCATGAGTTTCTTCTTCGTAAACTGAAAATATTAGTATTTTAACTTCGGATTGAATGTCTCTAATTACTTCAATCATGGAAGTATTTCGTCCGCCAGGAATATTAATGTCCAGAATAATTAAATCAAATATTTTCTCTTTTAATATTTTTAGTGTTTCATTGAAATTTTCAGTAGTAGAAATAGCGATGTTTTTAATTTTTTCTTCTAAAATGATTGAAACGCCTGTTCTTACAACTAAATGGTCATCAACAATAAGGATATTTTTTTGCATAGTTTACTATTTATGATAAGGACTTGTTTGGTTTAAAATAAATGTCAATAGTTACAGTTGTACCTCCATTTGTTGGATTTGAAAATGAAATGTTTCCTTTAAGGATGATTAATAATTCTAATACTAGGTGCAAACCAATGCCGTAGGTGCTCAGAATTAGTTTTTCAGCATCTCTATTTTTAAATAGATTAGTGTAATAATCAATAATGTCCTGACTCATTCCTGAGCCTGTGTCTTTTACCCAATATGTTATTTTATCAGAATCAGTTTGAGCTCCTATTTCAATTGTACCCGAGTTGGTGTTTTTTACAGCATTATCTAATAGATTGTGGATAATTATAGAAACAATTCTAATGTTGATATCTGAATTTAATTTTAAAGGGGTTTTGTTTATAATTTTGGTGCCATTATTAGCGGCAATATCTTCAAAGAAAACTTTTTTATCTTCAATCAAATCGTATACGGAATAAATTTTCTGGTCGTAATCTCGATCTTCAATGTATATTTTAGAATATTCAATAAGTGTTTTGGTAAATTCATACAATTGCAATGAGGATTTGTAGATTGAATTAGCATATTTAAATATTACTTCATTTTTTGTTTTCTTAGTATTAGTGCATAAATGTTTTGCAATAAGTTGTATGTATTTTAAAGGACTTCTGATATCATGACTGATGGTGCCAATTATTTTTTTATGTTGAACAATTTCAGTAGATAAATCTTGTTTTGTTTTTTCTAAATCGTTAATTATAGCCTCGAGCTGTTCTTTTTGTTGATTTAGCTCTTGTTTTGATTTTATTATTTTTTGCAGCATGGCGCTGTAATAAAAACTAATGGAGCCTATAATGATAAAGGTGAAAAAGATGTTTACTAATAAAAGATAATTGTTTACCTGGCGTGTGCCTTCTCCTAAATATCGGGAAAACGCATCTTGTTTAAGGGAAATCTTTTTGTTTATTTCGTCTAATTGTTCTAGAATTTGAATTTTTGTTTCATAATCTAATTCATTGTTGTCTATTTTCTTTTTTACATCAAATCCTATTTGGTACAATTTTATATTTAAGACATCTCCAGATTCCCATTCAATAATTGCTTTTTTAAAAAAAGAGTAGTTTTTAAAGTTTTTAAACAACCAAATCATATCATTTAGATCATCCTCTTCGTTATGACCTTCTCTAAAGCCTTGTTTGATGGTTTCGGTATCAAGATTCTTTATTAATGCCATTCGGGCTTTAGCATCACCTATGGGTATGTCAAGGTTTGATTTGAATTTAGTCCAATATTCTTTTTTATAAGTAAAGATATAGTTAATCAAATTCCGGGTAGCAATATTATGTCCTTTAGAATAATGTGATTCACCATTAACATAAGCCCTAGTAGCTGACAATGTTTTGATGGTGTAGAAGTTAATTACTATCAACATGGAACAAGCGGTTAGTATTATAATTAAAAAACTAATGGTATTTGCTTTTCCTTGTTTCAATTTTAAAAATACTAAGTTGATTTGTTAAATAATTTTATGCTAGTGTAAGAATTTCTATGATGCAAAAGGCGATTTTTATCAACACTAATTCTACTATTTTACAAATATACCAATATAATCATACTTTTTTTGTAAGAATAAATCTGTTTTTAAATTGAATTTTATCTATTTTTTAATAGTTTTTATTTTGTTAAGATATCGTTTTATCTCAGCGGATATTATGATTTTATCCGTATTCAATAATTTAATTTTGTCGATAGATCTTTATGCTATTGGGTTTTATGTTTTTTGTAGTCCTACTATTCGCATTAAATAAACCTAAATATTGATTGAAGTCAAAATTAAACTCTTTGGATTATGAGAAAAAATTACCCTGATTTATCAAATACTATTTTTATTGAAGTACTACAGTTGAGAAAAAAACTGAATCAATGGTTCTTTATTTTAGGTTTTATATTATTATCTTTAAATTCCTATGGACAAGAATGTAATGCAGAAATCCCAACACCTTTTGTGTCTGCTAATTTTGATAATTTATCAGTTTCGACAAATACTACTGGTGTATGTCTTGGATTAGTAGGTTGCGGTATAGATAATGAAAGCCGATTAATAGATGCAAGTCTAACTAATTTTGCCACGGCTAATTTTGGAGTATTAAGTGTTGGTACCAATCATTCCTTGAGAGTTACTGATGGTAATAGCACATTTGCAGCTGGTACTTTTGCAGGATTTAAAATTTCACCTAGTGGTGGATTGCTTAGTTTAGATCTATTAAATGGTATAACTATAAGAACTTATAATGATGGCAATTTAAGAGAAACATTCTCTGGAGCCTCTTTGTTGAGTTTAAATTTACTTTCTGGTCCAAGTGAATATATTGTTGGTTTCAATACAACTCAAACATTTGATGCGGTTGAAATTGTTTTGGACGGTGGAGTATCTTTGTTGACCTCTACTAATATATATCATGCCGTTATAAGAGAATATTGTGCAGGTCCAGCCCTGGTATGTAATACAGCTACTAAATTAAGTTTGCCAACTTATCCAGTTGCTATTAGTCAGGATAATACAGGAATGTCAGGTGTTAGTGTGGGAAGTGTAGCTGATGCAGAAAATGCTATTAGCTCTAGTGATTCTGATTACGCATCGATTAATTTAACGGTTGGTTTACTAGCTTCAGGAAGTATAGCAATAAAAGATCAGCTTACTGATTATCCAGCAGGAACTTATGCTGGTTTTGAAATAGAAAACACAAATCTTTTAAGTATAGCTGCTTTAGGAAATGTGGTGGTATCTACTTATTTAAACGGAAGTTTTCAAGAAGAATTTTCAGGAAGTGATTTAGTAGCAAATGTTGGATTACTTTCATCAGGAGGTCGTTTTAAATTAGGATTTGTTAGTACTCAGGATTTTGATGAAGTTAAATTATCTGTTAACCAAACTGTTGGTTTGAATCTAGGAACAACTAGAGTTTATGGAGCTGTTTTTCAAAGTTTTTGTGTTGGGCCAGCTTTAGATTGTAATACAAAAACAGCTTTAACTGCGCCAACATTTCCTGTTTATGTTAATAATGTAAATTCAGGTATTGATGGGGTACTTTGTGCATTATGTACAGTAGTTAATCAAGATAATTTAATAGATGCAGATCCTAATAGTTTTGCCGAGGTTAATTTAGCAGTTGGAGTAGGAACAAGAGGAAGTCTATCTGTTAAAGAGCAAATTACAGATTATCCAGCCGGAACTTTTGCAGGTTATATTGTAGAGAATCCAAACTTGCTAGATGTTGATGCACTGGGTGCGGTAAGAGTAACAACTTTTTTAAATGGTGTTCAACAAGAAACAAAAACCGGTAATGGTCCTTTAGTTGCTGTTGGTACTGATTTGCTGGGTGGATCAGGAAGGAGAACCATTGGTTTTGTATCTGCATTAGCTTTTGATGAAGTTCAAATTACTTTTGAAAATGTGGCTTCAGTAAATTTAGGGCAGGTTAAAGTTTATAATGCTGTCTTTGAAAGATTTTGTGCTGGACCAGCTTTAGATTGTAATACAAAAACAGCTTTGACATCGCCAACGTATCCAGTATATGTTAATAGTGAGAATACAGGTGTTGATGGAGTGCTTTGCGCTTTGTGTACAGTTGTTAATCAAGATAATTTGGTAGATGCGGATCTTACTAATTATGCAGAAGTTAATTTAGCAGTTGGAGTAGGAACAAGAGGTAGTTTATCTGTTAAAGAACAAATTACGGATTATCCAGCAGGAACTTTTGCGGGTTATACTATAGAAAATCCAGCTTTACTTACTGTTGGTGCTTTAGATGCGGTAAGAATAACAACTTATTTAAACGGTGTTCAGCAAGAAACAAAAACGGGTAATGGTCCTTTAGTTTCTGTTGGCACTGATTTGTTAGTTGGTACAGGAAGAAACACTGTCGGTTTTGTGTCTACAACAGCTTTTGATGAAGTTCAAATTACTTTTGAAAACGTAGCTTCAGTAAATTTAGGACAGGTTAGAGTTTACAATGCTGTTTTCCAAAGATTATGTGATCCTGTTGTTGAGTGTAATGAAAATTATGTGTTGTCAAATCCTGCTTTTCCAGTTGTAATTAATGGAGATAGAACAGGAATTGATGGAGTAGCTTGTGTTGCCTGTGCGGTAAATGATACAGATAATTTATTAACAGCTGATCAAACTGATTTTGCTAACATTACAGTGGTTGCCGGAGTACTTGGTTCAGGTTCAGTGGCAGTAAAAGATCAATTGTTTACTTATCCTCAAGGAACATTTGCAGGATATGTTATCAGAGATTTAGGAACATTAGCTCAGGTTAATTTACTTCAATCATTGACAATTAGTACCTACAATAATGGTGTTTTACAAGAAGCAAGGTCAGCAGGTCAATTAATTGATTTGTCACTTTTAGGAATTGATATTTTAGGTTCAACTCCTGGAGTATATAATGTAGGTTTTAAAACAAATTTAGCTTTTGATGAAATAAGACTTACTTTGAATTCACTAGCAAGTGTTATCAACTCAATAGATGTATATGGAGCATTTGTTGATACATCAGAAACTGATGGAGGCACTGGAAGTGGTTTAGAATGTAATTCTTCATCGGTTACAGTAGCTAAAGATGGTATTTATGTAGACGCTAATTCAGATGGAATTGTAAACGTTGGAGATAGAATTGATTATACATTTAATATAACAAATACAGGTTTTTAAACCTTAAGAGATATTACTATAACAGACGATACTGCTACAGTAACTGGAACTCCAATTGTTAGTTTAACAGCGGGTGCTAATGACGCTACAAGCTATACCGCTACTTATAATATTACTCAGGCTGATATTGATGCTGGAGTAGTTTATAATTTAGCAACTGTTAATGCTACTACTAATTTAGGCACTCCTGTAACAGCTACTTCTACTGATCCTACGCCTTGTGCAACTTGTCCAGTAAATCCAACATGTGCTGATTGTACAGCAACACCAATAACTCAAACAAATACAATTGCTTTAGTTAAAACAGCAGCTGTTGGAGGAACAGGGGTTTTAGGTGATGTTATTACCTATACTTTTAGTGTAACCAATACAGGAAACACAACATTAACTAATGTTGTAGTGACTGACCCAATGGTAGGTTTAGTAATATCAGGAAGTCCTATAGCTACTCTAGCTCCAGGTGCTACAAATACTAATGTAACAGGAACGTATGTTATTACTCAAGCTGATGTTGATGCAGGAAAAGTAACGAATTCAGCATTAGTTACATCAAAAGACCCACAGAATAATGATATTACTGATATTTCAGGTACAACATTAACAACTGATGATGCTACAGAAACACCAGTAAACCAAACTAATACAATTGCTTTAGTTAAAACAGGAAGTGTTGTAGGAACAGGAGGTTTAGGGGAAACAATTACTTATACTTTTGCCGTAACAAATACAGGTACAACTACTTTGACAAATATAGTAGTAACTGATCCAATGATTGGTTTGACTATAACAGGAAATCCAATAGCTACTTTAGCCCCTGGAGCTACTAATATAAGTATTAAAGGAACTTATTCTATTACTCAAGATGATGTTGATGCAGGAAATGTAACTAACTCGGCATTAGTAACAGCTCAAGATCCACAGAATAATAATGTTACTGATATCTCAGGAACTACCTTGACTACAGATGATAATACAGAAACTCCAGTTGGTCAAAGATCAACAATTGCTTTGGTTAAAACAGCAAGTGTTGGTGGCACAGGAGTTTTAGGAGACACAATCACTTATACTTTTGCGGTAACAAATACAGGAACAACAACTTTAACTGATATAGTAGTAACTGATCCTTTAGTTGGTTTAACTATAACAGGAAGTCCAATAGCTAGCTTAGCTCCAGGAGATACAGATACAAGTATCACAGGGACTTATGTTATTACTCAAACTGATATTGATGCAGGGAAAGTGGTTAATTCAGCATTAGTAACAGCAAAAGATCCACTAAATAATGATGTTACTGATATCTCAGGAACTACAATTGGTACAGATGATAGTACGGAGACACCAGTAACTCAAACTTCATCAATAGCTTTAGTTAAAACTGCAGTTGCAGGAACAAGAGTTTTAGGAGATACTATTACTTATACTTTCGAAGTAATAAATACAGGAACTACAACATTAGAAAATATTGTAGTAAGTGATCCTTTGGTTGGTTTAACAGTAACAGGAAATCCTATAACAAGTTTAGCGCCAGGAGCTACTAATAATACGAGTATCACAGGAACTTATGCAATTACTCAGGCAGATATTGATGCTGGAAAAGTTACCAACTCAGCATTAGTAATAGCAAAAGATCCACAGAATAATAATGTTACAGATGTATCAGGAACAACACTAACAACTAATGATGCTACGGAAACTCCTGTAACACAAACTCCAACTATTGCTTTAGTAAAAACCGCTGTTTATAATGGTGACGCTACAAGAGCAGCAGTAGGTGATACTGTTACTTATACTTTTACAGTAACTAATACAGGAAACGTAACGGTAAACAATATTGTGATTAATGATGCAAAACTAGGCGTTACTAATTTAGCATTAGTTCCAGCAAGTTTGGCTCCATCGGCAACAGGAGTGGTAACACAAGAATACACTATCACCCAAGCTGATATTGATGCAGGAGTGGTTACTAATACTGCAATTGCAGTAGGTCAAGATCCACAAGGCGTAGATGTTCAGGATATCTCAGGAACAGCAGTAGACAATGACGATACTACCGATACTACTTTACCAAAATCAGGTTCATTAGCCTTTGTTAAAACAGGAGTTTATAATGGTGATGCAACAAGAGCGGTAGTAGGAGATATCATTACTTATACCTTTACAGTAACCAATACAGGGAACGTAACAGTAGATAATATTGTAATCAATGATGCAAAACTAGGAGTTGCTAATTTAGCATTAGTTCCATCAAGCTTAGCACCATCGGCAACAGGAGTGGTAACACAAGATTACATCATCACCCAAGCTGATATTGATGCAGGCGTTGTTACCAATACAGCAATTACTATAGGTCAAGATCCACAAGGAGTAGATGTTCAGGATATCTCAGGAACAGCAGTTGATAATGATGATAGTACCGAAACTAATGTCCCAAAAACAGGATCATTAGCCTTTGTTAAAACAGGCGTTTACAATGGCGATCCAATTGAAGCAGTAGTAGGAGATATTATTGCTTATACTTTTACGGTAACCAATACAGGAAATGTAGCCGTAAACAATATTGTTATTAATGATACGAAACTAGGAGTGACTAATTTAGCATTAGTTCCATCAAGTTTAGCACCATCGGCAACGGGAGTTGTTACACAGAACTATGTAGTGACCCAAGCTGATGTTGATGCGGGAATTGTAGTTAATACAGCAATTGCTATTGGGCAAGACCCAGAAGGAATTAATGTACAAGATATCTCAGGGACAGCAGTAGATAATGACGATAGTACAGAGACTGCTTTACCAAACCCAGCTAGGCAGCAATGTAATGCAGAAATCCCAACACCTTTTGTGTCTGCTAATTTTGATGATTTATCAGTTTCAACATCTACTTTTACTTCTGGTATTGGTGTTTGTTTAGGTTGTAATATTAGCAATGAGGCTAATTTGATTAATGCAAACGAGAATGATTATGCCACCGCTAGTTTTGGAGCTCTTAATGTAGGTTTCAATCATTCCTTGAGAGTTACTGATGGTAATTCAACATACGCAGCTGGTACTTTTGCAGGATTTAAAATTGCGCCTAGTGGAGGATTACTTAGTTTGGATTTATTAAGTGGTGTAACTATAAGAACATATAATGATGGTGATTTAAGAGAAACATTCTCAGGAGCCTCTTTATTAAGTTTGGGATTACTTTCTAGTCCAACTGATTATATTGTTGGTTTTAATACCGCTCAAACATTTGACGCCGTTGAAATTGTTTTGAATGGTGGAGTGACTTTGTTGAGTTCTACTAATATATATCATGCGGTTATAAGACAATATTGTGCAGGACCAGCTTTAGATTGTAATACTGTTACTAAATTAAGTTTGCCAACTTATCCAGTAGCTATAAGTCATGCTAATACAGGAATGTCAGGTGTTAGTGTTGGAAGTGTTTCTGATGTTGAAAATGCTATTAGTTCTAGTGATTCAGATTATGCGTCAATTAATTTAACTGTTGGTTTATTAGCTTCAGGAAGCATAGCAATAAAAGATCAGGTTACTGATCATCCAGCAGGAACCTATGCTGGTTTTGAAATTGAAAACACAAATCTTTTAAGTGTAGCTGCCTTAGGAAATGTGGTGGTATCTACTTATTTAAATGGAAGTTTACAGGAAGAATTTTCAGGAAGCAATTTAGTAGCAAATGTTGGATTGCTTTCTTCAGGAGGTCGTTTTAAACTAGGATTTGTTAGTACTCAGGATTTTGATGAAGTTAAATTATCTGTCAACCAAACCGTTGGTTTAAATCTAGGAACAACTAGAGTTTATGGAGCTGTTTTTCAAAAATTCTGTGCAGGTCCAGCTTTAGCATGTAATGTACAAACTGTTATAAGTGCTCCAACCTATCCTGTTTATATTAATAGTGTAAATTCAGGTATTGATGGTGTTGCGTGTGTAGGTTGTACAATTGTAAATCAGGATAATTTAATAGATGCAGATCTTAATAGTTTTGCAGAAGTTAATTTGGCAGTTGGAATAGGTACAAGAGCAAGCTTATCTGTTAAAGAGCAAATTACCGATTATCCAGCAGGAACTTTTGCTGGTTATACTATAGAAAATCCAGCTTTACTTACTGTTGGTGCTCTGGATGCAGTAAGAGTAACAACTTATTTAAATGGTGTTGAACAAGAAACAAAAACAGGTAATGGTGCTTTAGTTTCTGTTGGTACTGATTTGTTAGTTGGTACAGGAAGAAATACTGTCGGTTTTGTTTCTACATTAGCTTTTGATGAAGTTCAAATTACTTTTGAAAATGTGGCTTCAGTAAATTTAGGACAGGTTAAAGTGTATAATGCTGTTTTCCAAAGATTATGTGACCCTATTGTTGAGTGTAATGAAAACTATGTTTGGTCAAATCCAGCTTTTCCAGTAACAATTAATAATGACAATACAGGAATTGATGGAGTAGCTTGTGTAGCTTGTGCTGTGAATAATACTAATAATTTATTAACAGCTGATCAAACTGATTTTGCTAACATTACGGTGATTGCAGGAGTACTTGGTTCGGGTTCAGTTGCGGTAAAAGATCATTTGTTTACCTATCCTCAAGGAACTTTTGCAGGATATCTTATTAGAGATTTAGGAACATTAGCTCAGGTTAATTTGCTTCAATCATTGACAATTAGCACCTACAATAACGGTGTTTTACAAGAAGCAAGGTCAGCAGGTCAATTAATTGATTTATCTCTTTTAGGAATTGATATTTTAGGTTCTACGCCTGGTTTATACAATGTAGGTTTTAAAACCAGCTTACCTTTTGACGAAATTAAATTGACTCTAAGTTCATTAGCAAGTGTTATCAATTCAATAGATGTATATGGAGCATTTGTTAATACTTCCGAAAGTGATGGAGGTCCAGGAAGTGGGTTAGAGTGTAATTCATCATCAATTTCATTAACTAAAGATGGTATTTATGTAGATGCTAATTCAGATGGAATTGTAAACGTTGGTGATAGAATTGATTATACGTTCAATATAACAAACACAGGTTTTGAAACCTTAACTAATGTAACTTTAACAGACGATACTGCTACTGTATCTGGAACTCCAATTGCTAGTTTAACTGCAGGTTCTAATGATACTACAAGCTATACTGCTACTTATAATATTACGCAGGCTGATATTGATGCAGGAGTGGTTTATAATTTAGCAACGGTTAGTGCTACAACTAATATAGGTACTAATATAACGGCTACTTCTACCGATCCTACACCTTGTACTACATGTCCAGTAAATCCAACATGTGCTGATTGTACAGCAACCCCATTGAGTCAAGATCCAAAATTAGCCTTTGTTAAGACAGGAGTTTACAATGGTGATGCCACAAGAGCGGTAGTAGGCGATATCATTACGTACACTTTTACGGTAACCAATACAGGAAACGTAACAGTAGATAATATTGTAATCAATGATGCCAAACTGGGAGTGACTAATTTAGCATTAGTTCCATCAACTTTAGCGCCATTAGCAACAGGAGTAGTAACACAAGATTACGCTATCACTCAGGCTGATATTGATGCAGGCGTTGTTACCAATACAGCAATTGCAATCGGACAAGATCCACAAGGAGTAGATGTTCAGGATACATCAGGAACAGCAGTGGACAATGACGATAGTACAGAGACTACTTTACCGAAATCAGGCTCATTAGCCTTTGTTAAAACAGGA